>WQYK01000027.1 GCA_009781275.1 Bacteroidales bacterium
AAGGAGCAACAGATGTCCAAAAGGATACATGCCATTCTCAAGAGCGCTCAGGCAGAGGGCGTGGCAGATGAGGAGGCGTCGGTGTCTATTAGGGACGGAAGGATGGTGATTCCGGTGTCGTCGGCCAACAAGCGAAAGATAAAGGGATTTGTGTACGACGAATCGGCGTCGGGAAAGACCTCTTTTATAGAGCCGTTTGAAATCGTCGAACTCAACAATCAGGTACGTGAACTCCATTTTGCCCAGCAGCGTGAAATCATCAAGATATTGATTGCTTTTTCTGACTTTTTGCGCCCCTACGCTCCCGAACTCATGGCAGCCGCCGACTTTTTGGCCGAGGTTGACTTTATCCGCGCCAAAGCCACTGTGGCGATTCAGATGGAGGCGGGACGACCGGTGTTGCTTCCCGAGCCGGGGATATCCATGCAAAGGGCGCGTCATCCGCTTCTGCAGGCAGCGCTTAAAAAAGAGGGCAAAGAGATTGTTCCTCTGAGTTTGACGCTGACGCCTCAAAAACATATTTTGCTTATTTCCGGCCCCAATGCTGGCGGGAAATCTGTATGCCTCAAAACCGTTGGACTATTGCAGTATATGCTCCAATGCGGCTTGCTTATTCCTGCGGCTGAAAGTTCTGAGATGGGGATGTTTCAGTCGATATTTATCGATATTGGCGATGAACAGTCCATTGAAAACGACTTGAGTACCTACAGCTCGCACCTGCTCAATATGAGGGAAGCGCTACGGCACGCCAATCCGCAGATGTTGCTGCTCATTGATGAGTTTGGCTCCGGCACCGAACCCACTGCGGGCGGCGCGATTGCAGAAGCGATTCTGGAGCAGTTTGAGGAGAGCGGCTCTTTTGGCATCATCACCACCCACTATACCAATTTAAAATTTTTTGCCACAGGCAGCAGGGGCGTGCTTAACGGCGCCATGCAGTTTGATGTGCAAAAGATTCAACCGCTCTTTAAACTCGAAATCGGCGTTCCGGGCAACTCCTTTGCCTTTGAGCTTGGTAGAAAGATGGGGCTGGAGGAGAAGGTGTTGAAGCGTGCAGAAGAGCGCGCCGGAAGCGGTTTTGTCGACTTGGAGAAAAACCTCAAAGGAATTGCGCGCAACCGTAGAAACTTAGAAGAGAAGTTAGCCCGCATCAAACAGACCGACAAAACGCTCGAAAAGATTACCGACAAATACCAAACGGAGCTCGAGGAGATCAGCCGGATGCGCAAAAGCATCATCACAGAGGCCAAAGAGGAGGCAAAGCGCATATTAAACAGCGCCAACAAACAAATAGAGCATACCATTAGAGAGATCAAAGAGAGTCAGGCAGATAAAGAGCGTACCAAAGATGCGAGAGAGCAATTTGCCCAAATGAAAGAGCAGTTGGAGGGCGATATTGACGCTGAAACAGACCTCAAGATTGCGCAAAAGATGGAGCAGATTCGCAAGCGCAAGGAGCGACGGGCAGAGAAAGCGGCCCAACGCAACAAAACATCCCCCACCTCCCACCCCGCCTCAACCCAACCTCCACGCGAACAGCCCCTCTCCGTAGGCGACAAAGTGCGTATTAAAGGGGGAGAGCTCGTGGGAGAGGTGCTGCGCCTTACTGGCGACAAGGCGAGCATCAGCATGGGGCAGATGGTGACCACCCTCTCTCTGGACAAAATCGAGCGAATCTCTCAAAACGAATACCGTACGCTCCAGCCTCCCGCACCTGTCAGGAGCGCCCCCCAATCGTTTGAGCATGCGGAGCGCCGCCTCCACTTTAAGTCCTCGATTGATATTCGCGGCATGCGTTTAGACAACGCGCTGGAAACCATCACCCTCTTTATTGACGATGCCATTATGGCAGATGCGGGCGAAGTCTCTATCCTGCACGGAAAAGGAAACGGCGTGCTGCGGGAGGAGATTCGAAAATACCTGCGCACCATGGGCGGCGTCTCCTCCTTTGCCGACGAGCATGTGGAGCGCGGGGGGGCAGGCATTACCATTGTAAAACTTAATTAATCCATACACTTATGAAACACATTTTCACACTCACCGCTCTTCTCTTTTTTGTTGCTTCTTGTAACAACGCTTCTGAACCTAAGCCGGAGCAAATCGCACAAACATTTTTAACCGCCTATTTTCAGCTCGATTATGATCAGTTTTTGCCTATGTGCGGCGCCAAATTAAGGGCCGATTTGGAACAAAGCGCCCAAACCGTTCGCAAACTCTCTTTGGAAGCCCAAAAACAATTACGTGATGAGCTCTCAGATTATCGTTTTAGAATTGAAGACACAGAATTGAACGCTACAAAAGATACTGTTTTTGTAAACTACTTAGTATATATCCCGGATGCAACCCAGGGGCTTCCCGGCCATCTCACCATGGCGCTTGAGGAAAAGCAGTGGAAAGTTGTTAAATTAGTAAAGTAGCTTAACGCTATGAAACGTGCATTTTTTATCACCACACTCGGCGTAATCCTTGCTTGCTGTACGCCCATGCAGATGGATCAAATGGAGTATATCGACTATTCGGTTGAAAAACAAGAGACCGCCGATTTTTCCGATCTTGATAACTTTGACCCGTTATTAAAGGATTTTAAGGACTTCCTCTTTTTCTTAGATAAGAAAATGGTATTTAGGGTTGCTGCTATTTCCTATCAAACTGTTGACCCAAACGGACAGCCGGTAAAAGCATCGGGATTGGTTTTTCACCCGCTGAATAAAAAGAGCAAGGGCGTCATCGACTTCTTGCCCACCGCACACATGGATAGTGAAGGAGGAGGCACTGACGAATTGTATGCGATAGAGGGTATCCTGATCCTGTTAGGTTACACCGTAATTATTCCCGATCTGCTTGGCTCCGGCATTAGCAAAGATATGCAAATCCCTTTTTTGATGGCAGAAAACACCGGCAGGGTGGCTTACGACATGCGTCGTGCTGCAGCCCAATACCTTTGGGACGAATTTAGGTATGTTTTTCCTTATGAGACCACCATCATGGGTTACTCCTTAGGTGGTTCCGCAGCTTTGGCCACTCAAAAATATTACGAATCACGGCATGCCAATACAGTCAAAATAAAAGAGGTGCACGCCAGCAGCGGCGCTTATGATCTGGTGGCGGCATTTGAGGCTTTTGCCAAATCGGGTTACTCTGATTATCCTGCCATCCCAAACATTATCCTTGCCTTTAAACGCTACTATTTTGATGACCGTGGTCTTGAGTTTGACATTTCGCAAATATTTAAAGGCGACTTGTTGGCAAATTATCAGGATTGGTACGGCGGCCAATACACATCTCCAGAAATCATGGAAAAACTTGGCACCAATCTCCGCGCCTATTTGCATGAAGACTTTTTTAAACCTTTTGATCAGCAAAATGAAACCATTAAAAGCCTCCATCCTTACCTCAAAGAAAACTCAGTGTCAGAAGGATGGCGTCCAAAAGCGCCTATCTACATGTCTCACGCAAAAGTGGATACATACGTACCAATCGAGTGTGCGGAGGTTGCTGTCAAGAATTTACGTAGAGCCGGAGCCAACATCTCGTTCATCAGCTATCCGGGTGATCACCTTACCGTAGGGGCTCTCTGGTTTGTCCGGTCTCTTATTCGCTTTTTATGATCTTTACCGATACCCACACCCACAGCACCTTTTCCCGCGACAGTCAAGTCACCGTAGAACAATCTGCCCAAGCGGCCATTGCGGCCGGTCTGGCCGGGCTCTCTTTTACCGACCACTTGGACATTGGGGTTCCGGAAGGCTCTGTTGGCGACTTTTTTGAGATTCCCGATCAGCAAGCGGCTATTCAGACGTGCATCGCCCAATATGGAGCGCAGATCAACCTGTATTCCGGAATCGAAGTGGGTATGCAAACGCACTGCATGGACGACATTAAAAAGAGCATCGCCGCTCATCGCTTTGATATTGTGATTGGTTCTGTTCACTGGGTAAACCGGATGGATCCCTATTGCGGAGAATATTATGTGGGCAAAAGCCTTGGTGAAGCGTATCGCGAATATTTGGAGTATTACGTTGATTGCATCAGGCAATTTGACAACCTTGATGTGTTGGGTCACTACGATTACATCTCGCGCTACGGTCCATACGCCCAAAAGACGCTAACCTATCGCGCTTTTAAAGATCAGTTTGATACACTGTTCACCATTGCCATTCAAAACGGAAAGGCGATTGAGTTAAATACCCGCTCATTTGTTCCCCGAAACGGCCAACAGCCGCCTCAATTTGACCCCGACGTCTTTAAGCGCTTTAGCGAACTTGGAGGTGAAATGGTCACGCTGGGATCAGACGCACACGACCTGCCAAGGCTTGGCGACCGTTTTGCCTATTACGCCGCCAAACTTAAAGCGTGCGGTTTAAAATACCTGACCCACTTTAAGGAACGAAAACCCGTTCTTACGCCAAATGACTTATAAAATACTTAAAATGTACGTGATTATGTAGTACAGAATGCCCACGGCGCCAAGGCCGGCAAGTACCCAAATAATGTAGTTGATGATATTACCCATTTTTTGATGATTTAGAAGTTAGTAATTAGAAAACCCAACCGAAGATAAGGGCAAGTAAATAAAAGAAAAGCTCAGGCAAAACGCCAAAGAGACCCACTCCCGCTAAGGCATAAATAATAATGTTCCACCACATGATTGTTTCAATTTTTTTTAATGTTTTGACAAAAATAGACTATTTTTGTCAAAAAACAAAATGAAACACTCTTTCCTTATTATCACACTTGGTTTTGCCCTTGCATGCTGCACCCCCATGCAGATGGATCAAATGGAGCATATCGATTATTCAGTCATCAGACAAGAGGCCGCCGGTTTTTCCGATCTTCACAAATTTGATCCCCTGCTTGATGATTTTAAGGATTTTCTCTTTTTTGTAGATAAGAAGCTGACTTTTAGAGTTGCAGCAATCTCTTACCCATCTGTAGATCCAAATGGAAATAGAGTCGAGGTATCCGGATTGGTTTATCATCCTATCAACAGAAAAAGCAAGGGCGTTATCAACTTTTCACCCCCTGCGCACATGGATAACGAATCGGGATCCACCGACAACCTATACAACGCCGGCGGTATCTTGGTTATGCTGGGTTACACCGTGATCATCCCCGACCTGATCGGTTTGGGTGTAAGCAAACACATGCAAATTCCTTTTTTGATTGCCGAAAACACCGGCAGGGTGGTCTACGACATGCATCGGGCTACTGCCCAGTATCTTTGGGACCAATTTCGTTTCGTTTTCCCCTCCCAAGTCATCCTCATGGGGTACTCCTTAGGTGGATACGTTGCGCTATCTGCCCAAAAATATTTTGAGACATATCACTCTAACAACATAAAAGTAAAAGAGGTATTAGCCAGCAGCGGTCCCTTTGATCTTACTGCCGCTTTTGAAGCTTTTGCTAAAACAGGATTCTCGGAGTACCCTGCCATTCCCAACATCATCCTTGCCTTTAAACGCTACTACTTTGATGACCGTGGTCTGCCGTTAGACCTTGAGCAGGTATTCAAAGGCGAATTGCTTAACAATTACGCACGTTGGTATGACGGCAGCTACAAATCAGACGTCATCATGGAGATGCTTGGCGCCAACCTCCACGCATACATGCACCAAGATTTTTTCAAACCCTTAGCTCAGCACAACGAAGCACTTAAAAGCCTTCATCCCTACCTGAAAGAAAACTCACTTACAGAAGGATGGCGACCCAAGGCCCCCATTTACATGACCCACGCAAAAGCCGACACCCATGTGCCTGTTGAGTGTTCGGAAGCTGCCGTAAAAAAACTGCGTCAAGCAGGGGCAAAGATTTCTTATGTTGGCTATCCCGGAGATCACTATACCGTGGGTTATGTCTACTTCTTGCGTACTTTTCTCCGCTTCCTTTAGTATCATTTCATCTTTTTTGTTCATCTTTTAAATCTCACCATGAAACACTCTTTTCTTATTATCACACTTGGTTTTGCGCTTGCATGCTGCACCCCCATGACGATGGACCTTATGGAAGAGGTCGAATATTCGGTAATCGATTGGGAAAATGCCGGCTATTCGTCTCTTAAAAAATTCGACCCCATGATGGAAAATTTTGAGATGATCTTTTCTGTTGTTTTAGATAAAAAACTCATTTTTCGAGTGGCCTCCATCTCTTACTTTACGGTGGATCCAAACGGAGATGAAGTGGAAGCCTCAGGATTGGTTTATCATCCTATCAACAAGAAAAGCAAAGGAGTGATCGACTTTTTGCCCATGGCGCATTTAAACAGAGACGGCGGTACAAGTGAAGACCTGTTTGTTGCCGAGGGCATGCTCGCCTTGCTGGGTTATACCGTGATTGTTCCCGATTTACTTGGTTCCGGGGTCAGCAAACACATGATGGTGCCTTTCTTAATGACCCAAAACACCGGCAAGGTGGCTTGCGATATGCATCGCGCCGCCGCCCAATACCTTTGGGACGAATTTAGGTACGCCCTGCCTGCAGAAACCACAATCTTAGGTTACTCATTAGGGGGATCCGCCGCTTTAGCCACCCAAAAACATTTTGAAAAGTATTATGCCAACTCCGTAAAAGTGAAAGAGGTTCATGCCGGAGGAGGCGCCTACGACTTGGAGGCAGCCTTTTTAGCCTATGCCAAATCGGAAATCTCCGAGTATCCGGCCATTCCGCACACCATTCTTGCTTTTGACCACTATTATCAACTTGGGTTGGACTATTCTAAGATATTTTCCGGCGATTTGCTCAAAGATAACAACTATGAAACTTGGCTCCATGGCGAATACGATGCTGCGATCTTAAAGGAGCTTCTCGGCGTCAATCTTAGAAACTACATGCACGAGGACTTTTTTAAACCCTTTAATCAACAAAACGATGAGTTGAAAAAACTCCACCCGCTGCTTTCAGAAAACTCAGTAACGGAGGGATGGCGTCCCAAAGCGCCTATTTACCTGTCTCATTCCAAGTCCGATGCGGTTGTGCCGGTAGCCAGCGCTGAGGCGGCGTTATCCAAATTCCGCAAAGCCGGGGCAAACATTTCGTTAATCACCTACCCGGGAGACCACTATACCGTTGGTTACACATACTTCATACGCTCACTTCTTAGATCTTTATAGTCTGTTATGAAACAAGCCTTTTATTTTCTCCTGCTTAGCGCCTTCTTTGCCTGCTGCACGCCCATGGATCGAATGGATCCTATTGATTATACGGTATTACGTTACGAAGCTGCCGACTTTTCTTCGCTCTCAAAATTTGTGCCCATGCTTGAAGATTACGGAGGTATGATGTTTTTTTTGGACAAAAAACTGACTTTTAGCGTTGCCGTACTCGAATATACTACGGTTGATCCCTTTGGTAATCCGATTCAGGCTTCCGGATTGGTTTACCATCCCTTAAACAAAAAAAGCAAAGGCGTTATTGACATGCTGCCCATTGCACGGTTAGACATCACTGCTCCAAGTGAGGATTTCTTTGCGGCAGAAGGTTTATCGGCGCTAGTGGGATATACCCTGATTATCCCTGATCTCCTTGGATTTGGAAAAAGCGATTGGATCAAACCGCCCTTTCTTTTGGCCGAAAATACCGGCAGGGTTGCCTTCGACATGCGCAGGGCAGCCGCTCAATATCTTTGGGATCGGTTTCGATACCAGCTTCCTGCAGAGACGACCATTACAGGCTACTCTCTGGGTGGATCGGCCGCCTTAGCTACCCAAAAATATTATGAGACCTATCATTCCAACACGGTAAAAGTGAAAGAGGTGTACGCCGGAGGGGGGGCTTATGACCTTACTGCTGCTTTTAATGCTTTTGCCAAAACCCGATTCTCCGATTTTGCCGCCATCCCGCACACCATTTTTGCTTTTGATCACTATTATGATCTTGATTTAGATCTTACACAAATCTTTAAGGCCGACCCTCCCTTAGATAGAGATAGTTGGTACAACGGCGTATACAGTACCGACAAAATTGAAAAAATTGGGACAGACATAGCCGGCTATATGCATGAAGATTTCTTTAAGCCCTTTGAACTGCAAAACGGAGAGTTCAAAAAACTACACCCATTCCTGGTACTCAATTCCGTATCGGAAGGATGGAGGCCCAAAGCACCCATTTACCTCTATCATGCAACCACAGACACATACGTTCCTCGCGAATGTGCAGAAGCAGCCATTACAAAGCTACGCAAAGCGGGAGCAAATATCTCACTAATCAGCTATCCCGGAGACCACTTTACTGTAGGCTACTACTTTATGTATCGTCTGCTTATTCAGTTGTTGTAGGCTCAGTTCAAATCTTTATCGTATAGTTCATCCCCTGATTGGGCAGTACCAAAAGGTTTTCTACGCAAAAGTTCATATCGCCACCCATAACGCCTTCCTGCAACCGGACGGTGATCACGTGTGTTCCGTGCGGTACGATGGTGTAGTTTCTAAAATAGACCAACCTGGCGTCGTGCTGTGTCTTTTTAAGATGGAACCTGAGGTCGGAGTTGTTTTTGATGGTGATGCGCACCGCGTTGCTCGTTTTCTCCATCTTTATATCTAACGCATTTTCAAACAACTCTTTGAGATAAACCTCTTCGCCAATCAAATAGTCGCCGTTATACACCGCCGTACGCCTGTTGTCCAACGCCTCGCGGATTCCCTGAGCGGTTCCCTCCTTTGCAAAGACCAAGGTCATGGCGCGATGCTCCCCTTTAGCAAAATCGTATTGCGTCTGAATGGGGGCGTGTACGTCAGAAGTGCCGATCATGGTGAGCTTCTTCTCTAAACACCACTGATGCGCCTCAGGAAAGTATTCATTCCCGTTGACCACTTCGATCCCCATCATCAATCCTTCTTCTAACAATTTTGTGTGCTCCGGCCACCACAGCGTGGTGTCGGGTTGCTGGGCGTCCCAGCCGGGATGATTCCAAAAGAGAAAGGCGTTTTGCTTTTTGGCAGCGCGCATCGCGTCCATAAAATCGGGTTTATCCAACTCTTCTGAGTCGGTCAAAAATAGGGCGTTATGGTGACCCGGAGGCATGGCGCGGGTAATCTCGCTCCCTTTAATCAAAATAATCCCCGCCGCTTTGGCCGCAGGCTCGGCAAGCTCAAACGAACGGTTGTGCGTTGCTTTGATGTCGGCAGCATGAGGTCTATACTCAATGTGGTCGGTGATGGAGATGGCGTCAAGCCCTTCGCGATAAGCCTCGGCCACGCGTACCGTAGGCCAGACGTTACCGTCTGAGAAAACCGTGTGCATGTGAAAGTCACACTTGAGGGTAACAAAGCCGTTAAGGTTGGGGATCTGAATATGCCCCCTTACTTGCGCCGTAGTGGGTATGGCAAGCCATACGGCAATAATAATAACGATGATACGTTTCATAATGGTGTTGATTTGGATAAATAGTGCTTTGGACAAAGATATAAAGATTTGGTAAAATTTACTACGAACCTGAGACGTTAGTTTTTTGCCAAGTACTTCTCTGCTTCAATAAGGTCTTGGGGGGTGTCGATTCCTATGCCCGTACCGGAGACCTCTACCATTTTTATTGTTTTTCCGCTCTCCAAGTAGCGGAGACACTCGATTTTTTCTGCCTGCTCAAGGGGAGTCATGGGCGTGTGGTAGAAGTCGATGATGGCGTTGCGTCTGAATGCGTAGATTCCTATGTGTCTGTAGTAAGTCACGTCTTGCGGGTCGCGGGGAAAAGGGATTCGAGAGCGGGAAAAGAGCAGGGCGCGGTGGTGTTGGTCGATGACCACTTTGACTACATTGGGATTGTCGATTTGCTCCGGAAGCTCTATGCGTTGCATGAGCGAGGCAAGGTCGATTGAATCGCCTTGAGGTTCAGAAAAAACTGATAAGAGTTTTTCCAACGATTGTCGTTCTAAAAATGGTTCATCTCCCTGTACGTTTACAATGATGTCGACGTTGGGAAAGTGCTCTGCCGCCTCGGCAATGCGGTCGCTGCCGCAGGCGTGTTCCTTGAGACTCATCATGGCTTTGCCGCCAAAGGAGGTGATTTCTTTATAGATAATGTCGCTGTCTGTGACCACCACCACGTCGTCAAAAAGGTTGACGGCTACTGCCGATTCGTAGACGCGTCTGATGACTGTTTTTTCACCAAGGAGGCTCATGAGCTTGCCGGGGAAACGGGTGGCGGCATATCGCGCCGGAATCAGTGCAATTATTTTTAGCTTTTTGTTCATGGTACAAAGGTATTATTTTATTCCGGCTTCTACCTGCGCACGCGACTTACTTCTTGTAACAATGTAGACTCCAAGAAATACGAGCACAGTAGAGGCGCCTTTACTCCATCCAAAAACGTCGAGTCCCATAGCTACCGCCACTCCGGAACTCACGATGGGCTGTAGATAGTTGTACATGCTTACGATAGTAGGTCTTAGCCTCTTTTGTCCTACGGGTAAAAGCATGTAGGAGATAAACGTGGCGCAACACACCACAAAGGCGATCTTCCAATAGACGGAAAAACTTAGAGCGCCATAGTCGATCGCCGACACATGTTTGAAGCAGAGAGGTGTGCAAATGATGGTTGCATACAAAAACATCCACTTCATCACCGTTACTGACGAATATCGACGCACCACGTCGCGGAAAACCGTTAAGTAGATGGCAAACGAGAAGCCGGAGGTGAGGACAAGAAGGTTCCCTGATGCATGACTCTCTCCGTTAAGAACATTTATCCCCGTGATGATGAGGAGCAAAACGCCTGCTGCGCCCACCAAAACGCCTAATACTTTTTTAAATGTAATCGGCTCCTTTAAGTAGACTGCGGCAACCAACATGGTGATGATCGGACCTAATGTGGCAATCAGAGAGGCGTCCACAGGAGAGGTTTTGGCAAGTCCTCCAATATAGCATATCTGATTGATTATAACTCCAAAGGTTGAGGCGCCCAACAGCAGCAACAGGTCTTTTTTAGCTACCCGCTCCCGTGGCGCCAACAGCGATGCGATCCAAAAAAGGAGTGCAGCGCCCGCCATCCTAAAGAAGGTGAGCGAAAGAGGAGCTATTCCTCCCTCCATCATGGCGCTTTTTCCAATCGGTGCACTCAGTCCAAAAATGATGTACGCTACTAATAGCGAAAAGTGCCCCTTAAAACTGGCGTCCCCGGTCTTGATCATTTAGTTAAAAAGTCGATCATATCCTTCATCGCCCTTTGGCATACGGGACAAAAAGTGTCTGAGCGTGTCAGTTGATTCATCAGGCATTGCTGGCGTGGACGGTATACCCCTTTGGAGACATAACCGCCGCCTTCAAACACCCCTAATTTGTCTTCATACTCTTTGGTGGCAGGGGTTGGGATGGGTGTTTTGCTGTCCAACATCCCTTTCCACACCTTTTTATCAAAATCGACCAAGGTGGTGAGGTTGGGCTCCCACGGCTCGCGGTGGGTGGGATAAAAGTCGTTGTACGAAACGCCTCCCACATACTCATCTCCCAATCCAAGCATCAAGTGTCCAAATTCATGCACATATACCTTGCCCGTTAGCCCGGGGTTGTGTGCGGCGCTGATTCCGTAAAAATTGTAGATCCCGCCGCCGCCGTACTTTTGGGTATTGGACAATACATAGATGTAGTCGTAGGGAGCGTGGCCGGCAATGTCGCGCAGTTTTTGAAAATCACTGATTGTTTGGTATCTCTCCGAGTCAAAGGTGTAGAAATTGGCGTCGGTGGCGGTTCTCTTCCATACGTGCTCTCCAGGGATGGTTACCCCTTCGTCCAAAGAGGGCGCCCATACCGCCACAATATTAAACCGGCTCCGGTTCTCTTTAAACGGGGAGTATTTAAAAAACTCTTCTGCAAAAAAGGCGCATGCTTCCTCAAACTTTGTGCGTTGGGAGGCGGAGTAGCCTTCGGGAATCAAGACTATGTCTACCCTTCTTGAGGGATTTCCGTTGTACATCACTTCAAAAGTCTCATACGTGGGGATAAACTTCTCTACAAAATAGCTGTCGGGGTCAATGGTGTATTCAAACTTTTTATCAAAACCCATTTGGGGGTTGCGGGCGTAAAGTTCAATTTTGGCCGCTTTTTTGGGATAGGGAAAAACGACGCTTTCGGGAAAAGCTTTGCTCGTTTGCATTGCCTCTTCTGTGGTTTGCCACTCGTTAAAGAGGGTGCAAAAACTTCTTGAGTAGATCTCTTTGCCCGAGGCTATGTCGATGATTTTAAACATCTGATTTCCGTAGTTATTATTGTCTATCAAACTCACTTTGGAGCCTGCGTAAAAAGGCTCTTCTTTGATTTTGCTAAAGTAATAATACTCGGAAGCGTGGTCTCCCGCATGATAGTAATCAAACCGCATGGTTTTGTTGTAGAAAAAATCGTCAAAGTTCTGAGCTGTTGCAGAGATTGAAACAAAGACAAGCGAAATGATGAATAAGCTCTTTTTCATATAGTTAAGTTTTATGTTGTTTGCATATCGTTTGACAAAGATAGTGGATTAACCATACGCAGGGCAGTCGGCGTGATCGATAATCCTCCGTAGCCGGTACACCTTAGTTCAAAGGGCAACATTTTGCCCACTTTGTCCATGGCAGAGATCACTTCGTCAAGTGGAATCACCGCATCTACGCCTGCCAACGCCATGGTGGCCGACGACAGCGCGTTCATGGCTCCCATCACATTCTTTCCCATGCAGGGAACCTCTACCCTGTTGGCCACCGGATCGCACACCATGCCCAAAATGTTTTGCAGGGCAAAGGAGGCAGCAGTCATCGCCTCGCCATATCCTCCTCCGTTTATCTCCACAAGGGCTGCCGCCGCCATTCCCGAGCCGGAGCCGCACTCTGCCTGACACCCTCCCACTTCTGCAGCAAAAGTGGCGTGCTTGGCAATCAATACGCCGATCATTCCGGCGCTAAGCATCGCCTTAACCACATCATCAATCGACAGGTCAAGTTCTTTGGCCGCTCCCAAAACAGCGCCGGGTAATACCGCGCACGCTCCTGCAGTCGGAGCAGCCACAATCACACCCATGGAGCTCTTTACCTCCATCATGGAGATGGTGTAGGCAATCATCGTATTGACCAATGAGGCAGGGAACAGTTTTCCCGCTTTTAGTGACTCTTTAAACGAAATGATTTGACAATCCAATATTCGGTCGTGGTAGTGAGTCCCTTCTAATCCGCTTTCTATCGATTTTTTGATTTTGATCACAATCTCTTTCATCATCTCTACAACCCGGGTGGTGGAGATACCGCCTCTGTGGCTTTCATAGATGGCGGCAAGTTCCCATAGATGGGAATGGTGATGTTTTTGGGCATACTCCGTCATTTGGGCGGCTGTAATAAAGGGCACTTGGGCCGCTTCTCTATCCAAAACGGGAAGAACCGGAGCGGCGTATCGCGTCTTAGAGGCGCCGTATTGTTTTGCCATTTGATCCGCCTCTTCTCTACCAAGCGATTGTTCAAATTTTTGATGAATCACGCTGTCACCCGAATAGAAGAAATATTCGTGCGCCCCGCCCCTGCACGACACTTTGTGTCCGTCAAGCTCCACAATCTCCACCATGCCTCCTCCGGTGGAGATGGCGGTGATGGACATGGGCTCCATATTGGGCGCTTTGAGCGCCATCTTGTAGGTGTTGGGGTGATTATTGGGGTATGGAACGATTCTAACCTCCATATAAAGTCCCTGTTCTCGTGCCATCGATTCTGCTTCCCATAGTCTGGCGTCGTCCAACTCCAAACCCATAAATCCTCCAAGCAGCCCTATTTTAGAGCCTTGACCATCGTAAGTGGTGGCAAGCGAGCCGGTAGGATCAAAGTCAATCATCACCTCTTTGGGCATATCACCAAACAATTGGGCAGCCATACGTCCAATCCGCACAGAAGCCGCTGTATGGGAACTGGATGGGCCCCTCATTACAGGGCCAATCACGTCGTTAAAAATGCTGGGATAGTCACTCATGGTTGATTGCTGTTTTTTGATAGATCGCGTGGGCTACGGCCAGATCCTGAGCCGC
>WQYK01000028.1 GCA_009781275.1 Bacteroidales bacterium
ATTACTTATATCAAGAAAATAATTAGTATTTCTGTTGACGGCATTTGGACAAATAATTATTGTTTTTGCGGGAGTGTTCAATTCAACATTTTGAAGAAGCCATAACCAAATGTATGATATAATTTAAAATCATGCCTGTAAAAAACAAACCCACAATGGATAATAGAATGACCAAATTAGACGAATACAAAAATGAAAAAGAAGAATTTGAACAGTGGTTCAAAAAAGAGATAGAGCTTTTGCAATCAATACCGCCGGCCTACCACGCAACTCAAAATCAGGTTGTAAAATTGTATCACGATTTAAAAATTTTTACAACAACACATCCCGGATTTCAGATGAGCGAACAAAAATCAAAAACCCAAATCGAAGTTGAAGTAAAAAACAGATATGGGTTTGGTTGTAATGTCTGCTTTTACCTGGACTATGTTGGATTGATATCGGACAAATTGAAATTTGTGTTCTTTGGCGATGGAATCCCCTCCATTTATCAGCATTTGAGCTTAAATTTTTCATACCATTTGAATATTGTTTATCACTATCTCGCTTTATTAGAGCAGATTTCTGAAAAGTTTTCCAAGTTGTCAAAACTGGAAAAAGAGGCGAAAACAGAGGCAGAAAACGAAGAGATTAAACAAGATCGAATTAAGCAATTACAGGGCAAAAGCGCTGATGAATGGATAAAAAGCATCATGAACAACAGCGTTTACCCCTACATGGTTGAGCAGTTTTCAGATAAATGTGTTGTGCATGTAAAAGTAAACGCTCGATTTCAATTGTCCATTCCGATTTTTAAGAAGAATTTTCAAAAAACGGTTCCGTTCATTCTGGAAACCATAAGGCAATACGAAGAGTTTAAAGTCAAGGGAGTGCTTGTAAAAACAATCTCTTTTACGCACTATATCCCCTGGGAAAACGACAACAAACCATCATTCATAACTCATAACTCACCATCATGCCCGTAAAAATCAACTCCACAGAACTCCACCGCATCTTAGCCATCACCCCCGACCATCACAACATCATGTTGGTAGGAAAACATGGTATTGGAAAGTCGCAAATCATTGAGAAACACTTTGTAAAACAAGGCAAAAAAGTGGTCACCCTCTTTTTGGGCCAAATGAGCGACCCGGGCGATTTGATCGGGTTGCCTGTTTTAGACGGCTCAAAAACCGATTTTAGACCCCCTTGGTGGTTTCCCGATGACGGCAAGCCCGTAGTGCTGTTTTTAGACGAACTCAACCGTGCCCGCCCCGAAATATTGCAATGCGTGATGGATTTAACGCTCAACAAGCGCCTAAACGGCAAATCGTTGCCACAAGGCAGCCGCATCATCACTGCCGTAAACGAAGGGGAGGAGTATCAACTGACCGATTTAGACCCTGCGCTGGTGTCGCGTTTCAATATCTACACGTTTGCGCCTACGGTTGCCGAATGGTTGTTGTGGGCGGTGGAACAGAAAATAGATCATCGCGTGATCGATTTCATCGAGAAAAATCCAGATATGTTGGACAGCGTGACAAAAGAGTATGCCGGATTGGAAAAATCGAACGACCGCCGCTCGTGGCATCGTGTTTCGGAATTGATGGCAAATATCGACGAGTTGGACAAAACCGCCGAAAGGAGCATCGCCGGTGTGATTGGGATCTTTACGGCATTGAAATTTGTAAATTTTTTAAAAACCAACCATGGGCTGAATGTAAAGCAAATGTTAACTGATTTTGAAAAGCATAAAACTAAACTATCCAAATTGCCCATTCACGAATTGACGGTATTTAATGAAAGTATGTTTCGCACCGTTGAAACAGAAGACAATGCGGAAACGGCAAAGCGGTACGTTCAAAATATAGAGCTATATATCAAATGGTTGCAAAAGAATAGCAAATCAGAAGTGATCGCGCACTGGACAACACTTTACGACAGTTCAACCTATCCCAAAACCAAAGTAGCCGTCCTCAGCTATTCGCCCTTTATTTTCAATAATTTGGTTGAATTTATCAAGAATATCCGGATGAGTTGACATGGATGTAGAAAGTGTAAATATCAAAGCCTTAAAAGCGACACTGATTGATTTGCAGCCTTGCCAAACAGATTTTACTATTGAAATCTGTGCAGGTAAGAAAGTTTCGCCGGCGTCCGGTGGTTATAAACTTGGTGATTATTGCTATGCAACACATATTATCCGCATTTTTTCTAACCGCATATCTTCGGCAAAAGAGGCTTTGGAAGTGGCAATCCACGAATACGCACACCATTTAATGTGGGAGGCTTTTCATTTTGGAAAACTTAAACGCAGAGTGGGTCATGGAAAGCCATTTTGGGATTGTTACCATCAATTGGTTCAGGTTGCAAAGATCAAAGGTGTTTTTAACACGGCAAACGATGTTGAAGACCCAAGAATACAAGAGATTACTGAGTCATGGTTTATCCTTGAACCCTTGTTAATGATGGGGTTGCTGTCACATCAGGTAAAGACCAACCGCACGATCCGTACTTTGCGTTGCGGCAAGGGCGTCATAGAGTATAATCCGCAATACGCAAAGTTTTTGACCAAACAACAGCTTGAAGAACGCTTGCGCGCAGAGGTGATTCGTCTTTTGCTGTGCCATCCATACCGCCACTACAACGACCGGGGACACGCCTATATAGCCAGCAACATCACCCTGAACGAAAACTACAATTTTGCCGAACTGATGTTCAAAGCAACCGATTATTGGCGCGAGAAGGAGTACCGAAATCAGAACTTTGAATTTTATTACCGTGAACTCAACAAATTAGAATTTCCATTTCCGCCCGACGCTGAAGGCGATCACGAAAGCAAAGGCAACCAACAAAATGTGGCAGAACAGCCAAACGATGGTGTAGGACAAAAAACGAGCGACAAAGACAACCAAGGAGGAACCAAACAGCAAACAGACATGGATGAGCCGGGAGCCGGCGCTTCTATACCTCAGGAAGCGGCTGCCCTTTGGGAAGCAGACGACTTTATGGACCAAAAGATGAAAGAGATTATCGAATGGGCGCACACAACCATGCAATGGGGAACGCTTCCGGGCAACCTTGTTCAAACGCTCATGGCAACGCTCCGTCCGGAAATAGACTATCGCAAAGTGTTAAGCGCCTTTAGGGCCTCCGTACTTTCAAGCACCAAAATGCTCACCCGCTTCAAGCCAAGCCGTCGCTACGGATTCAACTACATGGGCAAAAAGAATGAATTTACCACCCGCCTATTAATCGCCGTTGACGTCAGCGGTTCCATTTCCGACAAAGAGATACGACTCTTCTATTCAGTGGTCAACCGCTTTTTTAAATATGGAATAGAAACAATGGATGTCCTGCAATTTGATTCTGAAATCAAACCACCCGTCACCACCATAAAAAAGGCAGAAAAGAGCATCAAAGTACATGGACGCGGCGGCACCGACTTCCAGCCCGCCATCAACTATTTTGAAACAGCCAAAAAACCATACGACGGACTGATCTTTTTCACGGACGGATACGCCCCGCAACCAAAAATGAAACCCAATACGATTCGCAGAACGGTTTGGATATGCAGCAATAAAGAGAATTATCATGAGCACAAGGAGTGGATGGAAAAATGCGGGCGCTGTTGTTGGGTAAAGGAAGAGTGAAAAAAATTGATACAACTCATAACTATGCCGTACCTTGGCGCGGGCACTATATATCTTTGCCGATAGAAAAATTCATATTTTGGTTAAAGATATAAAATAATTTACTATGGCACAAAACAACAAAATATCAGTAAGCCTGACGTTTGAAAAACGACTTGAGCAGGCTTTAGATGAACTGGGTGTAAAAGCTCCAGCTGCAATTACAAGCCTTACAATCGCAGGCATGCTTACCATTCTTGACATGTTGTATATCCGTGAAAACATGTCTGAAACACTACTTGAATTGGATTTGAGAGATACATCGGGAACAATAATTGAAGAATGGGATTTCTCGCTCTGCGTTGGCTTAACTTCAATCACTCTTCCCAATTCGGTTACAGAGATTGGAGACCACGCCTTTGAAGGGTGTGAAAATGTAAACTCAATTACCTTTCCCGATTCGGTAAAAATAATTGGAAAGAATGCTTTTCGAGATTGCTATGGCTTAACTTCAGTTACTCTTCCCAATTCGATAACAAAAAATGATGAGGGTACTTTTCGGAATTGTGTGGCCTTAACTACCATTGCCATTCCTGATTCGGTGAAGGAAATTGGGGAAGGAGCGTTTAGGGGATGCACCAGTTTAACTTCCGTTACAATCCCAACGTCAGTTACAAAAATTTGCGATTTTGCTTTTTTCAAATGTGCCGGTTTATCTTCAATAATTATTCCCGATTCGGTAACAGAGATTGGGGATAGCGCTTTTTATTCATGTTCTAGATTGGAATCTGTTTTTATACCTGCTTCTGTTAAAAAAATTGGACCGTTTACTTTTGGCCAATGTTCTCCTCTATTCCGTGTGCACCCCGACAGTACTGTGCGTAAAAAAATCATAGAAAGATTAATAACGACTACGCCTCATCAGTAAAAAGCAAATCCAACCTGCAATATTTTTTAAAAAAATGTTAAAAATTTTAAAATAAAATTTGTATACAGATTTTTACGTTTTGTCCAGCTTTAATAAAATCGGTTCATTAACTTGCGCAGAATTATATTCAGTTATGGACACAACAGAAAATAGAAACATTGGCGAAATCATCCTATATCAACTGTCGCAAAATTTGCGACACTTCAATTAGAAGGAAACAGGACAGTAGAACGGGAAATCGAGCACTATAACCTTGACATGGTTTTGTCGGTTGGTTACAGAGTTAAATCACAACAATAACCACGCCATATCTTGGCACACCCTCTCCCTACCTTTGTGCCTAGATTGGGATACAGTCGTTCTTTGACATAGCTAAAAGTCCTTCTTTTAGTGCCATAACAATCCAAAAACAGGGATGCCGAAAACTGTAAACAGAGTAGGCCGGAATTGAAAAAAGTAAATGTATGGAGAATAATATAAAAATGAGCCTTTTGAGGCATATAGAGCACATTGTGGAGCTGTCCGAGAAATCAAAATTAAGCGAAAAATTTTATGAAAAAGCTGGCGAGCATATTGACGCTGTGTGTAAGGTTCTAAATGTAAACACGATTCAGACGGTATTCTTTTCTCATTTGGTTGACCGCAGCAATGACGGCAATACATCGATGAGCGAAATTGCTGAAAAAATTAAAATAAGAACAGTCAGGTTAATACAATATCAGGACGAGATTGACGAACTCGAAAAACGGCGATTGGTACGCTGCTACCGTAGCGGCAATTCAAAATCGTATTATGTACCTACTGAGGTACTTGATGCGCTAAGAAAGGGAGAGGATGTAAAATCTGCAGAGAGAACAAATTTGTCAATAGAAGTGTTCTTTGATACTTTAAACCAACTTTTAAGTCAACTTTGCGATAAAGAGATGACGCAAGAATCTTTTGCAGAAGAGATAAACCACCTGCTAAATGAGAATGAACATCTGACTTTTGTGAAAAAGGTAAATAATCAGTTTTGTACGCATGACCTGCACTTGCTTTTACGTTTTTGCAATATCTATGTAGAAGATTTAGACGACAGTATATACTTTGGACAATTGGATGACTATTTTGAGAGCCGTGTTTTTCGCGGAATCAAAAGAGAGTTGTCAAACAAAGCCAATACACTGATGGCAGAAGGCTGGGTAGAGTGTGTGAACGACAACGGATTCGAAAGCAGGGAGACTTTTAAACTGACCGACAAAGCAAAAGAGGAGCTGCTTGGTGAGCTCAATCTGCAACCCCCCAAGGTAAACCTTAAAAAAGATATTTTGGAACACGACAAACTTGTTGTCAAGCAAATGTTCTACAACCCCAAAGAGCAAAAACAGGTGAAGCAGCTCACTGACTTGCTTAGTGAGGATCACTTTGTCAATGTACAAAATCGCCTAAAAGATAAAGGCATGCGTACCGGTTTTGCCTGCCTGTTTTGGGGAGCGCCGGGGACGGGAAAAACCGAAACCGTCTACCAGATTGCCCGCCAAACGGGACGAAACATCTTTATGGTCGACATCTCAGAAACCAAAAGCATGTGGTTTGGAGAGAGTGAAAAAAGAATCAAGGAGGTTTTTGAAAAGTACAAATCGTTCGTTAAGTCAGAAAAGAAAACGCCCATACTGCTCTTTAACGAGGCAGATGCAGTTATTGGCAAACGTAAAGACGTAACAACAGGCTCGGTAGCGCAAACCGAGAACGCGATTCAAAACATCATCTTACAGGAGATGGAAAACCTTGACGGCATCATGATTGCCACCACAAACCTCACACAAAACCTCGACAAGGCGTTTGAGCGTCGTTTTCTCTACAAAATCGAATTTGAAAAGCCCAACGCAGAGGCAAAACAGCATATATGGCAATCCATCATCCCCACCTTACAAGACAACGATGCCGCCGAACTATCCCGCACTTTTGACTTTAGCGGCGGACAAATAGAGAACATCGCCCGCAAGTCCACAGTAGACAGCATCATTTTGGGAGAAGAGCCCAACTTGAACACTTTGGTTTTCCACTGCAATAACGAACAACTTGCCGGCAACCGCAAGCCGATAGGATTCAACGTCAAGACGTAAGCCGCCTAATCTTATACCCAATCGCCGCAACAAAAATGGTGACGATGGGCGTAACCAAGTTAAAGAAACAGTAGGGGAGGTAGCTAAGGGTCGCCACGTGGAGTACACTGGCCTGCACAATCCCGCATGTATTCCACGGCACCAGAACCGACGTAACGGTACCCGCATCCCCTAAGGTGCGGCTAAGCACTTCGGGTGCAAAACCCGTCTTCTTGTAAGTATCGGAAAACATCTTCCCGGGCAACACAATCGACATATATTGGTCAGACAAAGTGAGGTTAAAGAAGATGCAGGTGCCAACAGTGGAACTGACCAAACTAAAGGCGTTTCGCATGATGTGGGCCATTTTTTCTGTAATCACCTGAATCATCCCGCTGGCATCCATGGCGCCGCCAAAAGTGACCACACAGAGAATGAGCCAAACCGTGTTGAGCATCCCGTGCATCCCTCTGGTGGCGGTGAGGGTGTTGAGCATCTCGTTCCCCGTCTCTATCTCTACGCTTCCCGACATCATACGCAATCCCGCTTCAAACGCCTGCATCAACCCGCCCGCATCTTTTGTAAAGTGCAACATCTGGCGGCACAGCTCCGGCTGAAACAAGACAGCCACCACCGCGCCCAGAATGGCGGATAAAAAGAGGGTGAGAAAGGGAGACACCTTTTTTACAATCAGAAAAATGGTAAACGCAGGGACCAGCAACAGCCAAGGCGACAAATAAAAAGTGGTTTTGAGCGCATCGGTTTGGGCGCTGATGTCTATTGTAGAGGCGGTGGGAATCATAAAACCTGCAATGCCAAAGAAGATAATCGATAATATTCCTGCCGGAATAGCGGTATACAACTGATATCGTACATGTTTATAGAGACTAATCCCCGTGGATGAAGCACAAAGATTCACCGTATCGGACAAAGGAGAGCACTTGTCCCCCAAATAGGCGCCCGAAATGATCGCCCCCGCCAACCACGGAGCAGAGAACCCCAAAAATTGCCCTGCAGTAAGCATGGCCACCCCAACCGTCCCAATAGTGGTCCAAGAGCTGCCCGCCGTTAAAGAGACAAGAGAGGTCAGTATAAATGTAATCACCAAAAACACAGATGGATGAATCAGTTTCATGCCGTAATAAATCATCGTTGGCACCACCCCGCTCTGCATCCACGAACCGGTCAGCGCCCCAATCATCAACAAAATAAAAATTGCCGACCCCGTTTTGGAGAGCTGGTCAAGCATCGACGCCTCAATCTTCTCCCAAGAAACCTTCAAAAACAAAATAGAGATAAGTGATGTCACCAACGCCGCACTCAAAAGAGCAATCTGCGCCGGTCCCTCAGTAATCGAATCACCAAAGAGAGGCACTAGTGTCGCAATAAAAGCAACCAAAAAAAACAAAGGAACAATGGAGAGGAACAGAGAAGGGCGTTTCATTATAATCGATATGTTGAGATTGATAAAATGTAGGGACGGGTTTTATACCCGCCCAAAATATTGTTAATGCGTATTCACCCGCCCCACAACCGTCTGCCCCCCACGTACCTTTTGCCCCACTGCCACCTCAATTTTGCAGTCCAAAGGCAACAGCAGGTCAACCCGTGACCCAAACTTGATAAACCCCGCCTGTGTACATGGGAGCACCTCTTTTCCCGCTTTGGCATAACATACAATACGTCTGGCAATCAGACCGGCTATTTGCCTAAAGAGCACCTTTACGCCGTGGTGATTCACCACAATAGTGGTATGCTCATTCTTTTCGGAGGCTTTGGGATGACTCGCAACATGAAAATGCCCGTTGTGGTGCTTGCAATACTCCACCATCCCGCCTATCGGAAACCAATTGATATGTACATTAAAGACAGACATAAAAATCGAGACTTGTATACGCTTCTCTTTTAAATACTCATGCTCAAAAACTTCCTGAATAATAATCACCTTGCCATCTGCCGGGGCCATCACTGCGTCCTCTTCTATACAGAGCGCCCGGTTGGGTTTGCGAAAGAAAGAGAGTACAAAAAATCCTAAAATAGCGAGCACAGCGTAGCAGATGGCGGCGACCCACCAGATGTTGCTGAGAAAACAACCCACAATAAATGCCAAAGCTCCAAGTATGATAAATGTGACGGCGATGATTCGGTATCCTTCTTTGTGAATAGACATGTTGATGTTTCTAAAGTGATAAAAATTTGATATAGGCAATAACAATCGGAAAAGCAATCAGCAAACTGTCAAAGCGGTCCAACAGACCGCCATGCCCGGGCATCAACTTTCCGGAATCTTTAATTTGGTAATGCCGCTTGAGCTGCGACTCCGCCAAATCTCCCCAAACACCAAAGATGTGCAGAAGCAGAGAGATCACAAGGCAGTGAACAAGCGGATAGGAGAACCACCCAATCCAATGGAGGATAAAGGCAACGAGCAACGCCATAAACGCGCCCCCAAAGAACCCCTCCCACGACTTTTTGGGAGAGAGGCTGGGGAAGAGCTTGTGCCCCTTTTTCTGGCCAAAGGCCATCCCAAAGACGTAAGCGCCCACATCGGAAGCCCAGAGCACCATAAAAAGGGTGAGCAGCGCCATCCCGTGAAAACTCCCCGCCTCATCAAAGACCAAAAGGTTGGTCAGCGCAAAGGGGAGGGCAATGTAGAGAATGGGAATAAAGAGGTTGGGCGCCTGTGCGTAATTTTCAATGTTCTTTTGATACAAGAGGCTGACCCAAACAGTGATGACAGGAAACACCAACAAAAGAAACCAAGTCTCTTTAAGGTGGTACTGCATCAGGGCATAAAAAAGAAGAAAGAGGAGCCAGCCCAATCCCACCACAACCACCTGTGCAAACATCAACTTTTTACCGATGGTGATTTGAAAGTATTCAAAAGTCACAATCCCAATAATCAGCAACATGAGCAAGGCGTAGGGTATAGGATGAAAGAGCAGTCCGCTTACCACTACTGCGATAAAGACCAGTCCGCTCAGGCTGCGTATGAGAAGACTCTTAACCATTTGCAGAGAGGGTCTCTTTTTTGCGTTTTCCAAAAATGTGCTCCAAATCTTCGGAGAAAATCACTTCGCGCTCCAAAAGCAGCTCCGCCAACTGCGTCAATCCCGATTGATGCTCTTTTAGTACGCTCATAGCGCGATTGTAAGAATCGTCAATAATCCTCTTCACTTCTGCGTCAAGCAACTCTGCCGTTTTATCGCTGTACGGTTTGGTTAAATTAAAACCGGCCGATTCGGATGAGTCGTAAAAGCTAAGGTTTCCAACATCTTTACTCATACCCAGATAGGCCACCATGGCGTAAGCCTGCTTGGTCACCTTCTCAAGGTCGTTCATGGCGCCCGATGAGATGGTGCCAATCATCAACTCTTCTGCAGCGCGCCCGCCCAAGGTGGAGGCCAACTCGTCGAGCATTTGCTCAACTGTAGCTAGTTGACGCTCTTCCGGCAGATACCAAGCTGCGCCCAGGGCTCTTCCACGTGGGATGATGGTCACTTTGAGTAGCGGATTGGCGTGTTCAAGCATCCAGCTAACGGTGGCGTGTCCGCTCTCATGATAAGCAATCGTGCGCTTCTCCTGGGGGCTGATGATTTTGCTGCGCCGCTCCAATCCACCCACAATTCGGTCAATGGCGTCTAAAAAGTCCTGTTTTTCAATGGCGACCTTGTTTTTTCTGGCGGCAATCAGGGTGGCTTCGTTGTACACATTGGCAATGTCTGCACCCGAAAAGCCGGGCGTTTGCTTCGATAAAAATTCAATCTCAAGGCTGTCGGACAGTTTAAGTCCGCGCAGGTGCACTTTAAATATCTCTAAGCGCTCCTTGAGTTCGGGGAGGTCAACATGAATCTGTCTGTCAAATCGTCCCGCACGCATCAGCGCTTTGTCTAAGATATCTGCGCGGTTGGTGGCGGCCAAAATAATCACTCCGCTATTGGAGCCAAAGCCGTCCATCTCTGTGAGCAATTGATTCAATGTATTCTCTCTCTCATCATTTGAGGTAAAGCCGGCATTCTTGCTGCGGGCGCGCCCAACAGCGTCAATCTCATCAATAAAGACAATGCAGGGAGCCTTGTCTTTGGCCTGCCTAAACAAGTCGCGTACCCTTGAGGCGCCAACCCCAACAAACATCTCCACAAAGTCGGAGCCTGAGATGGAGAAGAAGGGCACATTGGCCTCTCCTGCAACCGCCTTAGCCAACAGCGTTTTTCCAGTCCCCGGAGGGCCTACCAACAGCGCGCCCTTGGGAATTTTACCTCCCAAGTTGGTGTACTTTTGAGAGTTTTTTAAGAAATCGACAATCTCCATCACCTCCACTTTGGCCTCTTCTAATCCGGCCACATCTTTAAAGTTCACTTTACCTGTATTCTCTTTGTCAAAAAGCTTTGCCTGAGACCTGCCTACGTTAAAGATACCGGCGCCCTGAGCGCCCCCGCCCATCCCTCTTGAGATGCGCCTGAACATAAATATCCAAAGGGCAATGAGTAGAATGGGAAACAACATCCATTCAAGGATACGGCCAAAAAAGTTACTCTCCTTCTCCACCTCCATGCCAAACCGCTGCTCTTCCAAAAGTTCGTCGCGCTCTTCCAATAGTTTGGATTCTATGTCAAAGCTATCCGAGACGATAAAAAAGAGGTGCGGCGCAATGGCGGGTATTTTGTCGCCAAAGAGGGATTGATAACCCTCTAAGCGGTCTCTCTTAAGGTGCACCATCACCTGATGCGTATTGCTTACGTAGACAAACTTTTCAATGTCTCCGTTGGGAATGATGCGCTCTTTGACCGTCAGCCACTCCGTCTTTACGGGAGTGCCCCCGTCGTAGGTAAACCAGACGTATGCAAGCGCGCCCAGTAAGCCTACATATATCCACATATAGTTGAACTTAGGCGGATTGTTCGTTTTTTTGGGAATGTTGTTCTCTCTATTCATACTCTTGTGTTTATTGAGCTTCGCTAAAACATTTTGTCTCTGCGTCAGCCCACAACTCTTCTAATCGGTAAAAACTCCTGTACTCTGTCTGAAATATGTGCACCACAATATCTCCATAGTCGATAATGACCCAAAAAGCGTTCTCTTTTCCCTGACTGCAACGTGGCTTGCGTTTGCACTGCCGATACATCATCTCCTCCACATAATCGGAAATGGCAACTACCTGAGTGGTAGAGTCGGCGTTGCAAATCACAAAGTGGTCGCAGATAGAGGCGCCCGGTTTGCGTAAATCCATGGCGCACACTCTTTGCGCCTTTTTTTCGAGCATTGCAGATGCAATGACTTCAATTTCACTTATTGGTTGGTTGGGCTGGGTCATTTAAACGGATTTGAATAATCCCACAAAGATACAATATAAGTTGAAAATATGATACCTTTGCATTCCAAAATATGATACATGATGTTTACAAACAACATTACATGGTTTGACACCATCGACTCCACCAATAACGAGGCGCAAAGAAAGCTCTCCACCGCGCCGCATGGAAGCGTTTGGGCGGCGCGTTTTCAAACCGCCGGCAGGGGACAAAAGGGGAACAAGTGGGAGAGTGCAGTAGGGGAGAACCTGATGTTTTCGATTTTATTGCGCCCCAACTTTTTGCCTGCGGAAAAGCAGTTTATCATATCCCAGATTGGTGCGTTAGCCGTGTGTGACTTGCTTGCCACGTGGGGGTTGGATGCAAAGATTAAATGGCCCAACGATATCTATATTGGGGATAAGAAGATTCAGGGGATGCTGATTGAGCACTTTTTAAGTGGCGCGCAGTTGTCGGCTTCGATTGTGGGAATCGGAATCAACGTGAATCAGGAGCGATTCGCGTCGGACGCCCCCAATCCCACGTCGGTTTTGTTGGAAACAGGTCAAAGGAAAGTTCCTCAAGATGCTTTGGTGGAGTTGTTACATCGATTGGAGTTGTGGTATATACAAGCAGAAGAGGGCAAACTGCAAGAGATAGAAAATGCCTATTGCGCCCGTCTCTATCGACTTCACCAATGGAAACGATATGTTCGGTGTGCTGATAATGTGGAATTTGAAGGATGCATCATGGGTATCGACCGCTATGGCTGCCTTAAAGTGCTCCTGCGCAACAATAGAGAAGAGACGTTTTCTTTTCAGGAAATCAAGTATCTGCTGTAATGCAAAAAACGGGTACTTTACTTCATTTTTTCTTTACAAAAACGCAACCAAAATGAAACATCATCTCCGTTTCTTTGCCGCCAAAAGAAAACGTTATGATGAAAAAACGATTGATTCCTATTGTACTCCTTTGTATTGCGTACACTTTGACGGCACAGACGGGAGAGATTCGCGGAACTGTCATCGAAAAATCTACCGGCGAGCCCATTATAGGCGCTACGGTAATGATTGCAGCAACAAATAACATCACCACCACCGACCTGCAGGGAAACTACACCCTTAAAGCCACAACCGGCGTTCACAGCGTCCTTATCTCCTGCATCTCGTATCAAACGGTGGCGTTAACCGATGTAACAATAGAAACCGGTAAAGTGACCCATGCAAATGCTGCGTTGGAAGAGAATGCCACAGGCTTGGATGCTGCTGTCGTAGTTGCTGTACGCAGAATGAACTCAGAGGTGGCGATGATTAGCGCCGTAAGGACGTCACATTTGGTGTTGAGCGCCGTTTCATCGCAGCAAATCACCAGAACACAAGATCGAGACGCATCGGAAGTGGTCAAGCGGATTCCGGGTATCTCGGTGATTGATAATCGCTTTATTATTGCGCGGGGATTGGCGCAACG
>WQYK01000029.1 GCA_009781275.1 Bacteroidales bacterium
CGGATTATTAAATAACTAAAAATAAATTGTTTAACTTTTAAATCACAAAAATTGTATGAAAAAACTATTCATGGTTTTAGCCGTACTTGGTTTTATTACTTTCTCAGCCCAGTACGCAGTCGCTCAAAGAGTTACCGAAAGCGGACAAAAAGCGTTTGCCACAGAACAAACGGGAGATGAACCCGCACACCAACAACTCAAGACCAAATTCATCGAAGGAGGTCCTTCCATTATGGGCACCTTGTTGATCTTGTTGATCTTTGGACTTGCCCTTGCTATTGAACGTATTATCTACTTATCTCTTGCTTCCGGCAACAGTAAAAAATTATTAGCCAACGTAGAAGAGGCGCTTGCCAACGGCGGCATTGAGGCTGCCAAGGATATTTGCCGCAATACCCGCGGGCCGGTGGCCAGTATTTTTTATCAAGGACTTAGCCGTATGGATCAAGGCATAGAGGTTGTTGAGAAAGCCATTGTGTCTTATGGCGCAGTACAAATGAGTCAGTTGGAAAAGGGATTGTCATGGATCTCACTCTTTATTGCCACTGCACCCATGGTGGGCTTCTTGGGAACGGTTCTCGGAATGGTGATCGCTTTTGACGACATTGCTAAAGCCGGAGACATCTCTCCCAACGTTATCGCCGTTGGTATGAAGGTGGTATTGATTACAACCATTGCCGGTCTGGTCGTGGCGATTATTCTTCAGTTCCTTTACAATTTTGTTGTCTCCAAAATCGACTCTATTGTCATGGACATGGAAGACTCCTCCATATCAATGATCGATATTTTGATTAAATCTAAAAAATAGATGCTCCATGAAAAGATTGAATTTATTAACATACGTAATTATGGCGATCTCCGCCGTAATGACGGTCTACTTCATGCTTGATACGTCGATGGAAGGGGGTAGAGTAGGTCCCTATCTAGTATGGGCCTACATCCTTTTGGGATCGGCAATCCTGCTGATACTTGTTCTTCCTTTGTTCAATATTGTATCCAACCCAAAAGCGCTCAAGAAGATGGCCATTAATGTCGGTTTTATCGTGGTCGTTCTGGGCGTCGCTTTTTTGCTTGCATCCAGCGCTCAGACTCCTGTAACTGAGGCCATGCCGGAACCACCTTCGGCATTCACGATGAAACTTACAGATGCGGGACTCAAAGCCGCATATTTCCTATTTGCAGGCTCATTGTTGGCGATCCTTTTTGGGACAGTGCTCGGTGTAATCAGAAATCGATAAACATCGGTACTATGGCAAAACAAATAACTACCATTAATACTGCCTCCATGGCCGACATTGCGTTCATGATGCTCTTCTTCTTCCTGGTGACTACAAACTTGGACGTAGATTTGGGTCTGGCGCGTATGTTGCCGCCAATACCGGATGAAAACCAGCAGCAAGATGATGTCAAAGTGAACCGCAGAAATGTGATGGTCGTGTTGATCAATTCACAAGACAGAATCCTTGCCGGAAATCAACCAATCGAGATTGGTCAGCTAAAGGAGAAAGTACGCGAGTTTATCCTAAATCCTGCAGATCATCCTGATCTTCCGGAGAAAGAGATCAGAGATGTCGAGAACTTTGGACCTTATCCCATTACCAAAGGAGTCATCTCATTGCAAAACGACCGAAGCACTACTTACGATACTTATATGAGAGTTCAAAATGAACTGATTAAAGCATATAATGAGATTCGTGAAGAGTTTTCTATGCAACAATTTGGAAAACCCTTTATCAAATTGGATGAGGTTGAGCAAAAAGTTGTACGTACCATTTATAACCAAGCTATTTCTGAAGCCGAGCCCAGAGACGTTAGCAAACGTGCAAGGCGATAAAAATTAGGAGAAAATCATTATGGCAAAATTTTCAAGAAAATTAAAAGGCGGATTACCCGCCATTAATACGGCCTCACTCTCCGATATCGTATTCATGTTACTGTTCTTCTTTATGCTTACCGCCCAAGTACGTAAATTTGAGACCAAGGTTATGGTTAAAGTACCCGAAGCCACAGAAGTAACTAAATTGGAGCGAAAAGATTTGGCCAGCTACATCAGTATTGGAGCGCCCGTTCTTAGTCATCAGGCGCAATACGGAGACGACGCCCGTGTTCAGCTAAACGATTCGTTTAAAGAGGTGGATGACATCCGCGACTTTATTGCAGCGGAACGTGAAGCAAGGAGCGAGGTTGACCGTCCATTTATGAACGTGGTACTTAAGGTTGACCAAAATGTGCGTATGGGTGTTGTTACCGATGTAAAACAGGAACTGCGCCGTTGCTCTGCTTTGAAGATTGTCTATTCAGCTCGCAGGGCTGCTCAGTAATCGGAGCATTGTTATATTTTTACAGGGTGGGCCGCAAAGAGCGGCCTGCTTTGTTTTCAATAAAAATTTTAAAAATATGAAAAGAAATGTTAATTTTTTTGTCTCATTGTTCATTGCTGCTGTGTGTTTTGGGTGCAGTGGTGGGCAGGAGCAACAGGCAAAATATGTCTTCTACTTTATTGGAGACGGTATGGGGCTATCCCATATTTCCTTGACTGAGGCCTATCTATCAGCCCAAGAGGGAAAGATCGGGAGTACCCCGTTAAATTTTACCCAATTTCCGGTTTTGGGATTAATAACCACTTATGCTGCAAGTAACATCATTACAGAATCTTCTGCTGCCGGCACCGCCCTCTCCACAGGAGAAAAGACAACCAACAGCATGTTGGGGGTTCGTCCCGACTCTACTTTCCTGAGGAGTGTTGCATACACCATACACGATGCCGGCTACGCCGTAGGCGTAGTTTCAAGCGTCTCGATTGATCACGCCACTCCTGCTGCCTTTTACGCCAGCGCCTATTCAAGGAGTGATTATTACGAGATCGCCCAACAACTTCCCCAATCTGGATTTGCCTTTTTTGGAGGAGGCGGGTTTATCCGACCTACCGGCAGAAATAACGATCAGCCGTCCGTATATGAATCGATTATAGATGCAGGTTATACCATAGCGCGTGGAGTTGGCAGTTATCAGCTTTCCAAGGAGGGCGCTACGAAGATGTTCTACACGCAGGCACAAGGTATTGAGGGCGACCTGCCTTACGCTATTGACCGCACAGAAGACGCCCTTACCCTTCCCATGGTGGTAGAGGCCGCGATCGATTTTCTTTATGACCCCAAAGGAAAAGGCTTCTTTCTGATGGCCGAAGGGGGCAAAATCGATTGGGCCGCCCACTCAAACGATGCCAAGACAACGATCATGGAGGTACTCGATTTTGCTGACGCCATTGCCTTGGCCATCGCATTTTACCAAAGACATCCCCATGAAACCCTCATTGTGGTTGCCTCCGACCACGAAACCGGAGGATTAAGCCTTGGATATTCAGGCGGCTATGACTTATTCTTTGACTTTTTGGAAGAGCAAACCGTCTCTATTGACGCCGACAAGTCAACCACAGAAGCGGTACGCAAGAGCAACCGAGACGCCAAAATAGGCTGGACCTCCTCTTCCCACACCGGTGTGGCCGTACCTGTTTTTGCCATTGGCGCAGGAAGTAGTAACTTTGGCGGCAGAATGGACAATACCGATATACCCAAGAAAATATGCGCCGCTATGGGCGTCTCATTTATTCAAAGATAGTATGGATTACAAAGTAGCCGATATAAGCCTTGCCGACTTTGGGCGTAAAGAGATTGAGATTGCCGAGCACGAAATGCCGGGCTTAATGGCTGTGCGTAGAAAATACGCAGGAGAGAGACCCCTGCGGGGCGCCCGCATCATGGGCTCGTTGCACATGACGGTGCAAACCGCCGTACTCATTGAGACATTGCACGCGCTGGGCGCCTCCGTTCGCTGGGCTTCGTGCAACATCTTTTCTACTCAAGATCATGCCGCCGCCGCCATCGCCGCTGCCGGTATTCCGGTATTTGCCTGGAAAGGAGAATCGTTAGAAGAGTATTGGTGGTGTACGGAACAAGCGCTCACTTTTCCCAACGCCCAAGGACCTACCCTGATTGTGGACGATGGAGGAGACGCCACTCTTTTGATTCATAAAGGTGTGGAAGCAGAGGGCAATCCATCCGTTTTAGACGTTATCCCTTGCAGTAAAGAAGAAGCCGTCGTCCTCAACCTGCTCAAAGAGTCGCTCCGTACCAACCCTCAAAAGTGGAGCGCCATGGCGTCCCACATCAAGGGGGTGAGCGAAGAGACCACCACAGGAGTACATCGGCTCTACCAGATGGAAGCGCAAGGTAAATTGTTTTTTCCTGCCATCAACGTAAACGACTCGGTAACAAAGTCAAAATTTGACAACCTCTACGGCTGCCGCGAATCGTTGGCCGACGGCATTAAACGCGCCACCGACGTGATGATTGCAGGTAAAGTGGTGGTGGTGTGTGGCTATGGAGATGTGGGAAAAGGGTGCGCCCGCAGTATGCGCGCTTATGGCGCCCGTGTCATTGTCACCGAAATCGACCCCATTTGCGCCCTGCAAGCCGCCATGGAGGGGTTTGAGGTGAAAACGGTAGAATCGTCGTTGGACGAGGGCAATATCTTTGTTACCTGCACCGGAAACCGCGACATTATCACGGTTGAACACATGCAAAAGATGAAAGACCAAGCGATTGTATGCAATATTGGCCACTTTGACAACGAGATTCAGGTAGAAGCCCTTGACACAGCGCCGGGTATCCGCAAAGTCAACATCAAACCTCAGGTAGACAAATACATCTTTCCATCCGGCAATGCCATCTTTCTGTTGGCAGAAGGTCGATTGGTCAACTTGGGCTGCGCCACAGGCCACCCCTCTTTTGTGATGAGCAACTCCTTTACCAACCAAACTTTGGCGCAGATAGAGCTTTGGACAAAGAGCTACCCCTTAGGCGTCCATTGCTTGCCTAAAGCGTTGGACGAAGAGGTGGCGCGCCTGCACTTAGCGCAGTTGGGCGTGGAGTTGACCACCCTCCGACCCGACCAGGCCGCTTATATCGGCGTTCCTGTTGAAGGCCCATATAAGCCTGAATATTACAGGTATTAAACAATATCCAAATCTTCATCACCATGACGCCCGACCAACCATTGATACGAATGATCATTGTGGACGACCACAATTTGTTCCGTATCATGCTAAAGGCCACCTTTCAGTCGGAGTTCCCCGACATTAAAATCGTTGGCGAAGCAGAAAATGGCTTGGAACTTTTTCGCATTCTTGACCATACTCCTGCCGACCTTGTGCTCCTTGACATTAACCTGCCCGGCATGGGCGGCGTTGAGATTGCCCGCCGACTTCGTCGCGACCATTCCGCCCTCAAAATTTTGGCCGTCTCTGCAGAAAATACAACCGAGACCATAAAATCGATGATAGAGACAGGCATTCATGGCTTTGTGAGCAAACAACGCGGCAGCGCCGATGAACTTGCCCAAGCCATCCGTGCGGTGATGAGTGATTTAGAATACTTTGGACGCGACATTGCCGCCATCCTCTTTGACCTCTACGTGGCCAAAAAGAAGACCACCGCAGTCACACACGAATTTACCTACCGCGAACGCGAAATCATCTATCTTTGTCGCGAGGGGATGATTGTCAAAGAAATAGCAGACCGTTTGGGCATCAGTGTGCGCACCGTTGTCACACATAAAGAAAAAATCTTTAGCAAGCTCGGCATCAACAACACCATGGAGATGGTGCAGTACGCCATTAAAAACGGGATTATCAAGATGGAAAACTAAAACTGTAAACAGACTATGAAAACCAAACTTCTCACCTTTTTGCTCATTTTGGCGTGTGCAGCCTGCAGCCATTTCACCGGCGACCGCGGCTACACACAAGCCTCCGGCATCATTGCAGCCGATTCGTTGTGGACGCCCACAGGCAATGCGCAATTGGACAGTCTTTTGCAGTTAGCGGCCATTGCCCCACAGGACACCATCCTTGCTCAAATTTATTTTGATATTGGGGAAATATATGAGAATACCGATTTTGAAAAAGCGAAGGAATATTACCTGAAAACGGGAGCTTTAAGCGAGCAGTTACACTGGAACAAAGGACGTTATTTGTATGCCTCCGGTTTTGCACTTATCCTCACTCGCGAAATGCTAACCGACTCGGCTGTGGTAATTCTTAAAAAAGCGATGGAATTTGCAAAGTATGAAAAGAATGAATCATGGAGCGCCTATTTGCTTCACAATATAGGCAATGCTTATCGTATGACCGGATGGAATGAAACGGCTTTAAATTATTACTTGCAGGCATTGCCCATATTTGAAAAAGAGAATAATAGCCAAAGACTGCAAGCATTATATAGCAATTTGTCTCGTTTATACTGCAGCTTCAACTTAATAGAAAAAGCAATTGAATACGGTGAAAAGGCTGTTTCCATAGACCGTGAAGACGTCTTTGCTCTTTCCGCGCTGGGTAAGGCATATTCATCTGCACGTCAGTTCGAAAAGTCAAAAATCTATCTTGAAGAGGCATTACGTATTTGTGAGTTACAAAATAATCTCTATCTGATAGAACACATCTATTTTCTTTTTGCTGATGATGCCTTGACAGTTTTTGACTTAGAGAGGGCTGAAAAATATGCGCACAAATCAATGGAAATCAATGAGCAATTTGGTCGTGAGGCCTGTTGCCCCAATTTTGTGCTATTAAGTAAAATAGAAATGCTTAAAGGGAATTACGCCCAATCGGAAAAGTATGTCAAAGAAGCATTAGAGATTGCCATCGAACTTGATGTGCTGGAAATTAAAAGAATTTGCCTCATTATGCTTTCCGAACTCACTATGGCGCAGGGGAAATATCGCGAGAACGCACACTATTGTGACGAATTGGATTTGGTCGAGAAAGAGATGGCAAAAGAAACGGCGCTTCGCGCCTCCGAAGAGATGTCAGCCAAATACGAAACCGCTAAAAAAGAGCACGAAATCGAGCGGCAGCAACTTGTCATAGGCAAACAAAACACACAGCGCATTATGCTGGCAGCAGGCATAGGCCTCTGTATCGTTTTCCTCGTCTTGCTGTTGTACATACTTCAGCTGCGCAACCGCCGCAACGCTGTTCTGGCCCAAATGAACGCCACCAAAGACAAGTTTTTTAGTATCATTTCTCATGACCTCAAGAATCCCGCCATTGCCCAACGGGAAGCCATTCAACTGCTTATGAAAAACGGCAGCTCATGGGACGTTGATACGTTGTCGGAATACTATGCCGAGTTGATGAAGTCGGCGGACGGACAGGTCGAACTATTGTTTAACCTCCTCAACTGGGCAAAGGTTCAAACCGGCAGGATGGTCTTTAAACCGGCGCCATTTAGTCCGGCAACTCATTTACGCCCGGACCTTTTGCTGATTCGCTCCATGGCAGAGAAAAAAGGGGTTGAACTCAAAGTAGCGATTCCGGACGATGCATTGGTCACCGGCGACAGCGACATGCTGGTGACCGTTGTCCGCAACTTGCTGACGAATGCAGTGAAATTTACCCCCGCAGGGGGTCTGGTTTCGTTCTCGGTGGAACCATTCGACAAAGACAAATACACTATTTGTGTAAGCGACACCGGCATGGGCATGAGTAAAGAACAGGTTGGCAGGCTCTTTTGTATGGAACATGGTAGCGGGCTGGGACTCATCGTTTGCAGAGAACTGCTTGAAAAGCACAACAGTATCCTGCATGTAGAAAGTCAGGAGGGTGTGGGGAGTCGGTTTTGGTTTGAGTGCGGAAACAGTCATAAATAGTACATTTTTCGCAGAGAATAATAAAATAACTTGCGGAAATCATTATTTTTTGTACCTTTATCGCATGAAATCTACGATTTGTATGGACAATATTATTGGTAGAGTGTATGAAATAGAGCGGCTTACTGATTATATACATTCAGATAAAGCCGAATTTTTGGTTGTTTATGGTCGTCGGAGGGTGGGAAAAACGTTTCTAATCAAACAGTTTTTTAAAGAAAACTTCACATTTTACCTTACGGGAGCAGAAAATGCAAGCAAAAAACAACAACTTTTTAATTTTACCACTGCTCTAAACAAGTGCAGCGGAAAGGAGTTTCCACCGGTTGACAGTTGGCAAAAGGCATTTGTGCAGTTAGAAAACTACATACAAAGCGTAAAGACGCGCGGGAGAAAGGTGATTTTTATTGATGAATTACCTTGGTTGGATAACGCAAAATCGGGCTTTCTATCGGCATTTGAACATTTTTGGAATAGCTACGCTTCTTCCCAAAAAGAGATTTTTCTTGTGGCTTGTGGTTCGGCTACTTCGTGGATCATGAACAAAATCATTCGCAATCGCGGCGGGCTGCATAACCGTGTTACCCGACAGATTTTTTTGCAACCCTTTACGCTTTTCGAGACCGAATTGTTTTTAAAATCCAAAAAGATCGTTTTGTCGCGTTTTCAGATAGCCCAATGTTACATGATTATGGGGGGTATTCCCTACTACCTAGAGCAGTTAGAAAAAAAATACAGCTTAGAGCAAAATATTGACATTTTATTCTTTAAGAAAAACAGTATCTTGCGCAACGAGTTTTCAAAAATATACTCTTCGCTCTTTAAATTCCCGGATAAGCATATGAAAATAGTTGAAATTCTGGCTCAAAAGAGAAAAGGATTGTTACGGGAAGAGATTGTCAAGTGGTCAAAAATTCCCGATGGTGGCGGACTGACCACCATTTTAGAAGAGTTGGAGCTTTGCGGTTTTATCAATGTCAATAACCATTTTTCTACTGCCAACAACAATAAATTTTATCAGATCATCGATTTTTATTCACTATTTTACATACATTTTGTAAAAACCGGAAGGGTAAGCGATAAAAATTTTTGGACCAACATCATCAATACGCCCTCACACAACGCATGGGCGGGGTTTTCATTTGAATTGCTAAGCCAATTACATATTGACCAAATTCGCAAAAAACTTGGTATCAGCGGCGTCATTACCTACACTTCTTCGTGGCGTTGTCGTGATAAAGATAAAGGCGTACAGATTGACATCATCATCGACCGTAATGACCATGTGATAAACGTTTGTGAAGTCAAGTTTTCAAGAAAAGAGTTTGTCATTACAAAAGAGTACGATAAGAATTTACGAAACAAGGTTTGGACATTTGCAGAAAGTACGCGTACCAAAAAAGCAGTGCACACCACCATGATTACCACCTACGGCGTAAAACGTAACGAATACCGGAATAACATCCAAAGCCAAGTTACGTTAGATGATTTGTTTGCTTTTTGAGGATTAGTAAACCATCCCCCCACCACGCCATCACAGCGCCGTAGGGGGATGTTTTTTTTATATTTTGAGCTTTTGAAATATTTTGATTTTTAAATGATTTTCTTGGCTTCGCAACAGACCTAATTTGAACTACAGGCGAGGCGGAGCCCTATGCTTCTGGTGCGACTGCTGGGCGCGCTGCCGTTGCGACTAGACACGCGCACTCTCGCAGAACCTTCGCCCCAACCGCCGCCACGAAACACGCGGTCAGAGCCTGTAGATGGCCCTGTCGGATTGGTTTTTGAATAAGTTGTATACGCGCCATACCAATCGCTGCACCGTTCATGAACATTGCCGCTCATGTCGTAAATACCCAACTCGTTGGGCGCTTTGGTACCAACCGCATGGGTAGTACTGCCGCTGTTTGCGCTATACCACGCCACATCCCCCACTGTGTTGCTGCCGCTGTAGAGAAAACCCTTGCTTTGGGTGCCGCCGCGGGCGGCAAACTCCCACTCCGATTCGGTGGGCAATCTGTATTTCTTACCGGTGGCCTGATTTAACTTATAGATAAAGCCGTCCGCGTAGTACGTGATTCCGTTGATGACCTCTGAGGCGCCCGTAGTGCCCACAATGTCGTTCCAGCTTACATATTCAACAGGTAAATTGTCGCCCTTAAAGTTAGAGGGATTGCTGCCCATAATCTCTACCCACTCCTTTTGCGTTACCTGATATTTTCCCATGTAAAATGTGCTTATGGCGACCAAATGTACAGGGCGTTCATTGCTGGAAGCTTGCGTTTCACTGTCCGGAGCGCCCATGGGGAAGACGCCGCCGGATACCAGTACCATTGGGGGTTCAGGGACAGTTACTGTAAACGACACGCTCACAGTGGTTCTTGCGCCGTTGCTGCCGCTGATAGTGATGGTTCCGTTATGTGTGCCATGGGTCAAGCTGAAATTGGGGTGGACGGTAAACGTGGCGGTGGCGTTAGGGGCAATCGATGTTGTCGATAATGTGCCTAAAATGTAACCTGTTAATGTGGTTCTCGTGAGGTTGGTAATGGTTTGGTTGCCTGTGTTGGTGATGGTGACGGTTTGGGCGGCGGGTTGGGTGTATCCCGTTTGCAATGAACCAAAGTTAAGGCTTGGAGGCGTTGCGCTGATGGTGTAGGTGGGGGCTGCTGTTACTATAAGGGTGGCCACGTTGGAGGATTGTACGCCATCTATGGTTTCTCTAAAGTAGTAGGTGCCGGGAGGGGTTGTTGTCAAAATACTTGTGAGCACCTCCATGGTAGCCGCGTTGTTGGTCACATTGTATATCGCATTGGCCACACCGGCCGGAGCAGCTGTGGCAATCGTTCCGGCTGCATTGGAGAACCATTGTCTGGAAGTGCGGCCAGAGCTTGTGCCATTGTCGATGCCTGTTGTGGCAATATTATAGTTTGCCCTATCGCGCTGCACCACCGTTTGGGTGGTGGTGAGAAACGTTACCGTTTTGGCTGCAGTTACCTCAAACGTTGCACTTACCGTTGCGCTGGTACCGTTGCTGCCGCTGATGGTGATGGCGCCGTTATGCGTTCCTGTGGCTAAGCCGGAGTTGGGGCGGACGGTAAAGGTGGCGGTGGCGTTGGGGGCGAGTGAGGTGGCTGATAATGTGCCAACGGTGTAGCCGGTTAGCGTGCCTGCCGTAAGATTGGTAATGGTTTGGTTGCCGGTGTTGGTGATGGTTTGGTTGCCGTTGTTGATAATGGTTACGGTTTGTGCGGGAGGTTGGGCGTATCCCGCCTGTTGGGAGCCAAAATCGAGGCTTGTGGGCGATGCGATGATGGTGTAGGTGGGGATTTCTGTTACTGTAATGGTGGCTACGGCGCTGGTGGTGGCGGCGGTTTTGGCGCCGTTAACGCTGTTGTTGGTGTTGGTGATTACTACATAGTAGTACAGGGCGCCGACTGATGTGGTGGGCGGGGTGTAGGAGCTGTTGGCGCCTACAGGCGTGCCGCCGCTGGCGCTGTTGGTGGCATTGCTGAACCACTGGTAACTGAGCGTGCCGCCGTCGGTGACGGAGGCGGTGACGCTCAGGGCGGAGGCTGTGGCGTCTTGGGCGTAGGTGGCCGATTGGGGTTGGGTTGTAATGGCGGGCGCTTGGGCGTTGACAAGGGCGTTCACCGTCACTGTTTTGGTGGCGGTGGCGCCGCCGCCGTCGGCGGCGGTGGCAAGAATGGTGGCCGTTCCGGGGCTTACGCCCGTAACGGCGCCTGTGCTCACGCTAACGGTGGCAATGCCCGGGTCAAGGCTGCTCCAGTGGATCGTTTTGTTGGCGGCATTGGCGGGGGTAACGGTGGCCGTAAGGGTGGAGGTGGCGCCCACATCTACGGACACATCTCCGGTGGGGGCAATGATAATGCCCGTTACTGCCACCTCTTTTACGGTCTTCTCTTTTTTACAGGCGGGCATCGCCAATATGGATGCCACAAGCAGGAGTGCGTACGTTGCAAAAAAATGTTTTTTCATAAAAATAGGTGTTTTAGTTGTTTGATTATTTTTTGAGCTTTTTGTTGTTTCTTCTGTTTTTTAAGGATGCGCATCTCCATGTTTCTGTTGCCCTCCTCTTCCGGGAGCCAACTGCTGCATTGAGAAATGAGCAAATTGTTGTAATGCAATAATTTTTGTGCTCTAAATTCAATTTCACTCATGGTATCATTGCGGGTATTCATCGTTTTCTCTATTGTTGACTTGATGCGTCAAAGGTAGGGACTCAAAACGGGCGAAACATCGGAAATGTTTCCGATGGGGGATCGGAAATTATTCCGATGCCTGAAGGAAAAACTTCCACAAATCACAAAAAAATGATACCTTTGCTACGATTATTAACGGACTCATCCCATGCCCCATTACCTTGACCCAAAGAATGACTTGACTTTCAAACGTGTTTTTGGCGAACACAAGCATCTCTGTATGAGCCTGATCAACAGCATGCTGCCACTCCCAAAACCCATTGTTAGTCTTGAATACCAAACCGGCGAGTTGATTCCCCAATTGACGGACGTGCTTCGCAACACCATTGTGGATGTGCGCTGCACCGACAGTGATGGCCGGCAGTTTATTGTGGAGATGCAACTGTTTTGGTCGGAAAGCTTTAAGTCGCGGGTGCTCCTAAACGCCTCTAAAGCTTATGTCATGCAGTTGGACAAAGCGGAAAAGATCAAACTGCTTCACCCCGTTTATGCCCTCAACTTTGTCAACGAAACTTTTGAAAAATCGCCCGAAATGGTAGATGAGTATTACCATTACTACAAAATAGTCAATGTAAAGAATACAGAAAAACAGATCAAGGGTTTGGAATTTCTGTTTGTTGAGTTGCCCAAGTTTAGGCCACAAAACCGCGCAGAAAAGAAGTTGCATGAACTGTGGCTGCGATTTCTAACGGAAGTGAACGAAAATACAAAAGAGATTCCCGCGGAACTGCTTGAAGACGATCTCACTCGCGAAGCAGTCGGTTACATGGAGAGAGCTGCATACACCAAAGAGCAGTTGCAAACCTACGACAAATGGAAGATCAATATGTTGACAGAAAGAGGAATGATTGATGATGCGCGGGAGGAAGGGATGGAACAGGGAATGATAAAAGGGATGGAGAAGGGAATGATAAAGGGGATGGAGAAGGGAATGATAAAAGGGAAAATCGAAGGGAAGATCGAGGGAAAAATCGAGGGAAAAATCGAAATCGCCGTCAATCTGCTCAAAAAAGGCATATCGATTGACGACGTATGTGATTATACGGGATTATCCCAACATCAAATCAGGGAGCTGCTGCAAAACTAACGGTTTTTGGGCTCTTTGGAAAAAGTTGTACCTTTGGGGCCTTAAAAATATCATCGTATCTATATGAAAACACCCGGAAGAACTCCTGTTATTGACCTGCTGCGCACCACCCCCGGTACTGAAGTGACCGTTAAGGGTTGGGTACG
>WQYK01000030.1 GCA_009781275.1 Bacteroidales bacterium
AGACTACCACGTTGATAGGCTGTAGGTGTAAAGGCAGTAATGTCAAAGCCGAGCAGTACTAATCACCCGAACGCTTCTTTTGAGATAGCAATGCTTGTAGTTCTACGGAATGAAGACATTGTCAGAGAAATAAGCCAAGCTAAAAAGTATTTGTCTCTGTTCTCTCTCTTTAGTAATATAGGTAGCTGTAGCGGCACCCCTCACGGGTGCCGACTACCGCAACACCAGCAAGGTGGCTATAGCGACGGGGCTCCACCTCTTCCCATTCCGAACAGAGAAGTTAAACCCGTTTGCGCCGATGGTACTGCTATAACAAGTGGGAGAGTAGGTAGCTGCCAAATTTTAAACCCCCGTATCAAAACTGATGCGGGGGTTTTTTAATTGTTTTTACTCGTCCTTTATTAATGCATATTTTTCTACTTCGATAACGTACTTTTCGTTCTCACTCATATATGCGACAATGTGCATGCCAAGACCTCGTAAGTTGAAATAATTATCTATATATCAGTGTATTGATCTATTTCAAGAACAACATGCCGTTTGTAGAACAATGTAGAAATATGAGGAAAAATTCCACATTCAACTTTCTTAAAAATATCACTACCTTTGCAAGATGGCAAAGAACATTGAGCGTCAAATAAGATTTAAAGCCGTGATCATTTATCTGATTGTGGCTTTGGGTATTGTTGCCATAATATTGTATTTTAACAACCTTCGTGACGACATATCGTCACAACGACACGAGATTGAAAATCAATACTCACTTCTATCCGTTACCAATGACTTGATGCTCTCCGTTAACGATGCACTATCGCTAGCAAGTTTATATGTATCATCAAACAATAGAAAGTACCTGAACGAGTATGCAAGATCCATCGATTCCATTGAAGCCATCATAAGCGTTATTGTGGAACGTAAGCCAAACGAGGAAGAGAAGCTATCTAGAATCGTACACTTACTTAAAGAACAGTTGCAGAATATCAAAAAATTGAATCTTCAATTTACCGCAAGGAACCCCATAGAACTTATTAATGAACGCCTTAAGGAGTATGAACACCATCCCAAAGAAGACACAGTGTACATATTTAATATTCAAAGAGATACGGTAGTTATCGAATCAACGCGCAGAGGATTTTTCAGGCGGTTTGCAGACTTGTTCAATCCCAGCGTGGACTCAGTTAAATATGTTGTAAATCAGCAGACAGATACGGTTAGAGTTGTAAAAAGCGACAGTCTTGCCCTGATCTATGAGGTTGGGGAAATTGCGCTTAAAGCAATGGAGACGTACGAGCAAAACATGAAAACAATTGAAAGGCAGGTGGGAGCACTTTTGTCTTCAAATAACAATATTGCTACTGAAGTGTCTGCTCTGCTCTTTGAGTTTTATCAGGAAACACTTCATTCAACCCTTGAGCTCATTCACAATAGTGAGCAAGTGATCCAAGAGAACTACTTCTATTCGACAATTGGAGGCGTTTTGGCTATGGGGATTATTCTTTTCTTTATTCTATTAATAATCACTGATATAAATAAAGGTCGAAGAATTCGTAGGGCATTAGAGGTAGCCAATGACCGCAATCGACAGATTATGGAGAGCCGTCACAAGTTGTTGCTTTCGGTTTCACACGACATAAAGACTCCTCTGAACTCGGTAATGGGCTATCTTTCCCTAATGAAAAGTGATCCCAATGTACGTTCCATGCAAAGCTCGTCGGAGCATATCCTGTTGATGCTTGAGAATCTTTTGGAGTTTTCGAGCCTCGAACAAGGCACGCTTCAAAAAAATGTGACGGACTTCAATCTTAAAGAGTTATTTGAAAGCATATACAATATGTTTTTGCCATTGGCAGAACAAAAAGCGCTCTCTCTTTCATTTATGGCTGAGGAGGTCAGGATTCGAACAGATGGCGTAAAGCTCAAACAAATTGTGATTAACCTTGTATCCAACGCAATCAAATATACCAAAGTCGGACAAGTAGCGTTTACTGCAACATGGAATGAGCACGAATTGAGGGTTGTGGTGAGCGATACCGGCGTGGGGATCCCCGCTGAAAAACTACCCAGGCTCTTTTTACCATTTGTCCGTATCGAAGAAAACAGCACAATTGCAGAGGGAACAGGATTGGGTCTGTTTGTAGTTAGGGGATTGGTTGAGCTTCTTGGAGGAGAGATTGCCATTCATTCAAAAGTTGAAGAAGGGACAACCATCGATGTAAAGATAACGGCTGAGCGCGCTTTAAAGGAGATCCCGCGGGGCGTAAAGAAGATCAAGGTTTATGATGATGATCCCATTGTTGTAAAGATGGTTTCTGACCTGTTGATCAGGTTAGGACATAAGGTAGTAGAACAGGATTATGATCTGGTTATAACCGATATGGAGATGGGAGCTATTTCGGGACTTGACATTTTGCATCAGGTGGCGGGCGCAGTTCCCGTGGTGATGATGACGGGGCGCGCAGATTTTACGGCGCAAAAGGCGATGGAACTTGGCTTTGATCATTTTTTAGCTAAGCCAATTACAATAAGCTCTCTACGAGAAATTGTGGGTGATGGAGAGTCTCTAAGTGATTTTTTTGCAGACAATAGCGAGGAGATCATGCTTCTTTTCCAAACATCGTCCAGAGAAAACATGGTCATTCTTCAACAAGCCCTTGACGATGATAATTTTGAACAGGCTCAAGCTATTTGTCACAAAATGTACCCCGTTTTTGCCCAGATGGGGTATCCGTCCCAAGAACTTGGCAAAATGGATGCCCATCGCAGCGGCCCTTATAAAGGCTGGCAGGTTGATGTGAAAAAAATCGTTTCGATCAAACTATAATTCCGTAGAGATGCATTTTATTATAGAGCGTTTTACGATCTATTTTCAAGAGGTGTGCAGCTAAGGATTTATTGCCTCTTGCTTGTTGCAACGCTGCCTCGATCTGTTCTTTCTCGTTTTGGGGACGAAGTGTAAATTCTTCGGTTTTAGGCTCAATGTAAACAGGCAAGTCAGAGGGAGTAATTTCATCCCCGGAAGCAAAAAGTACAGCCCGCCTGATCACATTACGAAGTTCGCGGAGATTACCACTCCAGTGGCGTTTTTCGAGAAGCATGACCGTTTCAGGTGAAAACACCTTCACATTCCGTTCAAATTCATCATTTGCCTGTTTTAAAAACGCAGCAGCAAACAATTTGATGTCATTCCCTCTATCGCGTAACGGAGGAACAAAAAGAGAGAACTCATTGAGACGGTGATATAAATCTTCTCGAAACCGACCTTTGACAATGGATTGATCTAAATTCTCATTGGTTGCGGCAAGAATCCTCACATCAACGGGAATGTCCTCCGCAGAGCCCACCCTGCGTACCCTCTGCTCTTGCAAAGTTCTAAGCAATTGCATCTGAACTTCGTAATGGAGGTTGCCCACTTCGTCCAAAAAGAGAGTTCCGCCGTTTGCCAGCTCAAAAACTCCGGTTTTATGATCAATGGCTGATGTAAACGAACCTTTCAAATGCCCAAAGAGTTCACTGGGAGCAAGTTCTTTAGAGAGGCTACCACAGTCAACAGCAACAAAAGGTCTGTTTTTTCTGGGGCTATGATCATGAATCATCTTTGCTGCATACTCTTTACCCGTTCCACTCTCGCCAATAATTAGTATCGACATTTTTGTCGGAGCAATTCTTAAAATGTAATCGTGCATTTGCTTGGCAACCTTACTATTACCAATAATAACCTCTTGGGAGATTACTCTTTTTTGCTTGGTTTGCTGTTTTAAAGGCTTGGTCGATTTTTCGAGTGCCTGTACAATTTTTTCCTTAAATACACTTGGAACGATAGGCTTTTCTAGATAATCTTCTGCACCTAATTTTATGGCAGCCACAGCACTCTGAACTTCGGCATAGCTTGTCATGATCATAAAAGGGGTCGTCAGGTTCTGTTCCTTAACCCATTGTAAAAGCATGATACCATCTCCGTCGGGGAGTCGCAGGTCGCTTAAAATGAGACTATACCTATTCTTTTTTAGCTCCTGCTTGGCTGAGGCAAGATTAGAAAACAGAGACACTTCGTAAGCGTTACGCTCAAACCAACTTTTGAGCATAGCGCCAAACGTGACGTCATCTTCAACAATGAGAATATGGTGTTTCATCGTCCTCCTGCCGGTAAATTGTCTTTCCAATATTTGGCCATCGACATACGAAGGTGGAATGTGGTATTTTCTCTTTCGTTAATGCCATGACTACGCATGGGGTAAGAGAGCATGGTAAAAAACTTGCCATGACGGACAAGTTCATCTACAACTAACTCAAATCCCTGATAATGTACGTTATCGTCACCTGTCCCATGCACAATCAGCAAGTTCCCCTTTAAACCGGCTGCATGGGTAATGGGAGATCCGTCCCTAAAACCGTCAGGACTTGTATCCGGATGTCCCATGTAGCGTTCCTGATAAATAGTGTTGTATAACTTTTGATCGGGTACGGCAGCCACAGCGATTCCCGTATGGTACACATCTGGATATTGAAACAATGCGTTGAGTGTAGAAGAGCCGCCTCCGCTCCAACCGGTAATCCCTACGCGAGACATATCAAAGTAGGGGAACATCTTGCCTAACGCTACAATTGCTTTTGCCTGGTCAGAGGCGTTGATGATGCCGATTTTTTGATAAATACTTTTGCGCCATTCTCGGCCACGCGGAACATTAGCGCCTCTGTTCTCAATGCTTACAATCATGTAACCTTGTTGTAACAAATACTGATTAAAAAGATCCGGACTCCAGCTATCTTGTACGGTGGAACCCGCCGGCTCGCCGTAAACCGATACAATTACCGGATATTGTTTTGCAGGGTTAAAATCGATTGGTTTTAATATCCAAGCGTCTAAGACAATCTCTCCAATGTCGACTTTAACAAATTCTCTGTATTGAAGTCCCATAATATCAAAAATCTTTTTAATTTCACTATTATCAATCAATATACGTTGGCTGTTATATGCCGGTAGAGAGACCATGTCGACCACAGGCGGCGTTTGGTCACTACTAAAGGTGTGGATAGCCCATCTACCTGTGGGCGACATGTTATACCGATGTTGTCCTTTTTGATAAGCAGGACTGACAAGCTCAACACTTCCGTCTCCGATAATTTTTGCTCGGTAAAGATCTCGTTGCGTGTAGTTTTCGAGGGTAGAGATAAAATAGATATACCCTGCATCCATGTCAATGCCGGCCACATTTTCAACATCAAAATTCCCTTTAGTGATGGGTTTTACGGTTTTCCCGTCCCGACTAATCAAAAAGAGGTGTCGCCAACCATCTAATTCTCCGATCCAGGTAAAGTATGTTTCATTATTGATCCAATAGATGTTATCCTTAACATCCAACCAGGCTTCGTCGGTATCGGTAAAGATATTTTCGAGTTTTTGGCTTCCCACTTGGGCAATCCATATTTTGTTGGTATTTTGGGCGCGGTTCATTTGTTGAATCATCAACTCGTTGCTATTGGGGATAAACTCCATGCGCGGTAAATAGTTATTGCGCTGATCACCCGGGATGGGAATCCATTGAGTGGCTCCTCCAGTTATGGGAATGACCCCCACCTGAACCGCCGAATTGGTGGTGCCCACTTTGGGGTAGGGGAGTGAAATTATTTTTGAGTATATGGAGTCTATATTGTTGATCATGTAAAAAATACCTGTACCGCGGGTATCGGAGCGCCAAAAGGCAATGTGTTTGCTGTCCGGACTCCATCTAAAACCGTCACGACATCCAAACTCCTCTTCATACACCCAGTCAAAGGTACCGTTCACAATGTCTTTATCTCCGTCAAAAGTGATCTGCGTAACATTTCCGTTACTTAAATTTTCCACATAAATATTGTTCCCACTCACATACGCGGCCTTGGTGTCATCGGGTGAAAATTTTGCAAACATTAGCGACGATGTGGGCAGTTTTTTGCCCAACTGTCTCAGCGATCCCTCTTCAAGGTTCAATACCCAGTAATCGCCCCGGGTGTGGTAGCGCCATACGCGTTGGGTGTTGGTAAAGATCAACATCTTTTTATTGTCTGCCGACCAAAAGTAATCCGACACGGGAAGTGGCTTCCCACTCTCTCTTACAATGAGTTGTGTAGCAGAGATCATTACGCTCTTGTCTCCGGTTGCTGCATCGTACCTGATTATATCAACCCCTCCTGTTTCGGGATTAGACTCTAACCGACTGTAGCCATTACCGTCTTTAAGCCATTTTACACCGGTCAGCGCTTGTGTGGCAATAGGAGAGCGCTGCTTGTAGATCATCTCCAGGGTGAGATTGGTTTGGGCAAATCCGGACAGCGAAAAGGTTACTGCAAATGCAATAAAAATTAGAAATTTGATGTGTTTCATATGATGCTAATCGTTAGGTTAGTTCTATTAATTCATATTGATTTCCGCACAATGTAAGGAATCGAAAAAAATCTGTGGTTGAGACCACAACGGAGGCGGTGTTGTCGTTTGGGTGAAAACTAAGGGACAAAGTCCCGGCGAGCTCTTTATCGATAAAAAGATAGACCGCATGCTCCTGATCGTTTATCAATCCAAAGGGAGAGACCGACCCGGGCAAGAGGCCCAAATATTTCTCCATCCGTTCGGGAGAAGCAAAACTGAGTTTTCCTTGTTTGAGTTTGTGTTCCAAGTCGGTTATATTTAGCTGTTTAGAACATTCAAAAATGACAAGATAGTGTCTGTTTCCTTTGTGATTGCGAAAAAAGAGGTTTTTACAATGCGTCGCTTCGGGAATATCTTTCCAGTAGGCCAGTGCAACTTCAACCGTGGGGAGCGGAGGGTGGGTATAGACTGTACAAGGGATATCCCACATTTTTAATTGATTGAGTACTCTTTGAATACGATCTGACAACGATATTTCCATTCTTCAAAGATAAGAAAAATCGCTATCTTTGCAACAAAAAAGTATAATCATGACCATACGAGATGCAACTCAGGAGGATATCCCCACCATCGTCGATTTTCAAATCAAGATGGCGTTAGAGACAGAAGAACTAAACTTAGACCCCGATGTTGTAAAAAAAGGAGTAGCCGCCGTGTTTGGAGATCCCTCCAAAGGACGCTATTTTGTAGCCGAAGAAGAGGACGCTGTCGTAGCCTCTCTGATGATCACCTACGAATGGAGCGATTGGCGCAACGGTTTGGTTTGGTGGTTTCAGTCTGTGTATGTAAGACCAGAATACAGAATGAAAGGTGTGTTTGCACAAATGTATCACTACATCAAAAAAACAGTGGAGGCCTCCGCAGATGTGCGTGGCCTCCGTCTCTATGTTTATAAACGTAATATTCCTGCACAAAAGACATACACCCGATTAGGCATGAACGGGTCGCATTACGACACCTACGAGTGGATGCGCAGTTTTTAGCTCAACTTATGTATCGCAATCCCGCTCCTTAACTTGGGCTCAAACCAAGTGGTTTTGGGCGGCATAATGTTGTTGGTGTCGGCAATGTCGATCAGTTGCTGCATCGTTACGGGGTAGAGGGCAAAGGCGGCTGCCATCTCTCCGCTGTCCACGCGCTGTTTCAGTTCTCCCAATCCGCGGATACCGCCCACAAAGTCAATCTCTTTAGAGGTGCGGAGGTCTTTAATATTTAACAATTTGTCAAACACTAAATCGGAGATGACCGTTACGTCAAGTACGCCAATAGGGTCTGCGTCGTTGTAGGTGCCGGGCTTGGCGGTGAGGGAGTACCAGTTGCCGTCCATGTACATAGAGAAATTATGCAAACCGGTTGGTGTAAATATGTCTTTCCCTTTCTCTTCTACCGTAAAGTCGTTGGCAAGGTCTGCCAAAAACTGTTGCGGAGTTCTGCCGTTCAGGCTTTTGACCACGCGGTTGTAGTCAATGATCTTTAAATGGCTTTGGGGGAACACCACAGCTAGGAAGTAGTTGTACTCCTCGTTACCGGTGTGGTAGGGGTTAAGGTTGCGTTTCTCTTGTCCCACCAATGCAGCGGCGGCGGTACGGTGGTGTCCGTCTGCTACATAGAGGGCAGGTATCTCTGCAAAGATTTGGGTAATCCGTTGGTTGATGGCGTCGTCTTTAATGAGCCAAAAGTGATGTCCAAACCCGTCTTCGGCCACAAAATCGTACTCTGCCGGTTGGTTTTTTACCACTTTTTCTACGATTTGGTTGATCTCCTCCACGTCGGGATAGGCAAAGAATACAGGCTCCACATTGGCGTTTTGAATCCGAACGTGGATCATGCGGTCTTCCTCTTTGTCCTTGCGGGTAAGCTCGTGCTTTTTGATCTTGCCGTTGAGGTAGTCGTCTACGTTGGCGCAAACCACGAGGCCGTACTGGGTACGGCCCTCCATGGTTTGTGCATATACATAGTACATCTCCTTGGCGTCCTGCACCAACCAGCCGCGCTCCTGCCATTTTTGAAAATTCTCTACCGCTTTATCGTAAGCCTGTTGAGAGTGCTCATCGATAATGGGGTCAAAGTCAATCTCAGGCTTAATAATGTGCAACAGCGATTTTTCACCGGCTTCTGCCTTGGCTTCTTGCGAGTTCAAGACATCGTAAGGACGGGACGCCACCTCTTTTACCATCTCTTTGGGTGGACGAATGGCTGCAAAAGGTTTGATTTTGACCATAGACTACTTGTTGACTTGGAAAGTTTTATCTCCTGTTGCCAGGAATTTGACTATTTGGTTGGCGGCGGCCAAACCGGCGTTGATGTTGGCTTCGGCAGTCTCGGCTCCCATCTTCTTGGGGGTGGCAAAAACGCGTGCGCCAAATTTCTCCTTTAACAACGCAAAGTTGTCGGGGGCTACGTCGGTTGAATATTTAAGGTCTTGACGCTCTTCCAATACCTGAGCCAGTTCATCCTCGTTCATCACCTCTTTGCGGGCAGTATTGATCACGCATCCTCCCTTGGGCATCTTGGACAACAATGCAGCGCCAATAGAGCCTTTGGTTTGGGCGTTGGCGGGAATGTTGAGTGACACATAATGGCAGTTGGCGTAGAGCTCTTCTGCAAAATTTACACATTGAACGCCCTCTTTGGTCATCACGTCAGCAGAAACAAAGGGATCATAAGCATATACTTCCATGCCAAATCCTTTGGCAATGCCGGCCACCAGGCGGCCAATGTTTCCGTAGGCGTGAACACCTAACTTCTTTCCTTTGAGCTCAGAACCGGTGCCGGGCTGGAAAGTGTTGCGGGCCATATAGACCATCATGCCCAAAGCCAGTTCGGCCACAGCATTGGAGTTTTGTCCCGGGGTGTTCATGGCCACAATGCCACGCTCGGTGCAGGCTGTCAAATCCAAATTGTCGTATCCTGCTCCTGCACGTACTACGATTTTAAGGTTTTGAGAAGCGGCAATCACCTCCTTGGTCACTTTGTCGGAGCGCACAATCATGGCGTCTGCATCCACAACTGCTGCGTAGAGCTCTTCGGGAGTGGTGTATTTTTCGAGGAGGGCCAAGGTGTGGTCGGCGCCTTCTACAATCGAACGAATACCGTCAACGGCCACTTTGGCAAACGGTTTGTCGGTAGCTACTAATATTTTCATGTTTTATAATCGATTAATGGGTTAAGTGTTGATTTTTTCAAATTCCTGCATGCAATCTACCAAAGCCTGAACGCTCTCCATGGGGCAGGCGTTGTAGATGGAGGCGCGGAATCCGCCTACGGAGCGGTGTCCTTTAATGCCCACCATACCACGGCTTTTTGCTAAAGCCATAAAGGCCTCTTCTTTGTCCTCAAATCCTTTGTTCATCACAAAGCAAACGTTCATCAACGAGCGGTCCTCTTTTTCTGCGGTGCCCACAAACATGGGGTTGCGGTCGATTTCGTTGTAAAGCAAATTGGCTTTTTCTACATTCAGCTTATACATAGCTTCTACACCTCCGTTGGCCTTTACCCACTTGAGGGTCTCAGTCATAATCAGGATGGGGAATACGGGAGGGGTGTTAAACATCGATCCTTCTTTAATATGGGTTCTGTAGTCCACCATCGTGGGGATGGCACGGGTTACTTTGCCCAACAAATCTTCACGCACAATCACAAAGGTGACCCCGGCAGTTCCCACATTCTTTTGGGCGCCGCCATAGATGACGCCATACTTGGAAACATCCAAGGGACGGCTCATAATGTCAGAAGACATGTCGGCCACTAAAGTAACAGGGCTGTCCATATCGGTATGGATTTCGGTACCGTAAATGGTATTGTTGGTGGTGATGTGAAAATAGTCGGCATCAGCGGGAATTTCGTACCCTTTGGGAATGTAGTTGAAGTTCTTGTCGGCAGAGGAGGCCACTTTAACCGCCTTTTCTCCAAAGCACAATTTGGCTTCTGCAAACGCCTTTTTTGCCCACATGCCTGTCTCCAGGTAGGCGGCTTTGTTTTCCAAAAGATTAAAAGGCACCATCATAAATTGTGAGCTGGCTCCGCCGCCTACAAAGATCACTTTATAGTTGTCGGGAATGTTTAGGAGCTCTCTCCAGAGTCCTTCGCATTCGGCCATATAGGATTCCCAATCTTTGGTACGGTGGGAAATTTCGATGACTGACATGCCCGATCCTTTGAAATCTTTAAGGGCTTCGATTCCGGCCTCAATGGCCGATTTGGGCAACACGCAGGGGCCTGCGTTAAAATTGTGAACGATTTTCATGATTGTTTATTGTTTGAATTGATAAAATGATATTGTATTTCAAGTATCGGGCAAAGGTAGTAAAAAAAATTAGAAATCGGTAGTATATGCACTCGATTTGGTAATAATTTGCAAGCTTTTTGCGTTTGTGAGCTTTTCACAATAGTGGCAGACCAATGAGATTCCGCCTCTTTCCTTTTTGGTGGTAAAACGGGTTTCAACATTTTGATGGTTGGTAATGCATTTAGGATTCACACATCGGGCAATTCCCCTAATCTGATCGGGGATTTCGACCTGACGTTTCTCAACCACCTCGTAATTCCTGATCACGTTAAATTTGGCATCGGGGGCAATCAGGGCGATCCTATTCACATCTTCATCCTCGAAAAAGGAGTCAGCGATCTTAATAATAGCCTTTTTACCAAGATGCTTACTCTCTAAATTGGTGCCAAAGGTGATTTGGTGGCCCGTTTGGTCAAGCCCCAATATTTCGATCACTTTAAAGAGGGATTGGGGAGGTATGCGGTCGATCACGGTGCCGTCTTTAATGGCGCTTACCTTAAGTTTTTTATCGGTATCCATATTCATAGTTGTATCCTTTTTTATTTAAGACCAAGAAGAAAAGCAATAATGGCCATACGGGTGTAGACACCGTTACGGGCCTGTTCAAAATAGTAAGCTTGAGGTGTGTCGTCCACGTCTGTGGCGATCTCATTTACACGAGGGAGGGGATGGAGGATCTTAAGATTGGGCTTACATGGTTGCAACATCGATGCAGTGAGGGCATAGACATTCTTAACCTTTTCGTATTCCATCGGATCTTGAAAACGTTCTGCCTGAACACGTGTCATATAGAGAATGTCGGTGTCCGGAATGTGGGGGAGCAGGTCGCGTGATTCCTTAAAAATCAGGTTGCGATGATGTAGAAACTGTTTGTATTCCGACGGCATGGCCAATTCGGGCGGAGCAACAAATATAAATCGGGTATCAAAGAGCGCCATTGCCTGCAACAGAGAATGCACCGTTCGTCCATACTTTAAATCGCCCACCATGGTGAGTTGTAATCCGTCCAGACTTTGTTGCGTTTTAAGGATCGAGTACATGTCCAAAAGCGTTTGTGAGGGATGCTGATTGGTGCCGTCCCCCGCATTTACAATCGGAACACTCGAAACTTCAGAAGCGTAACGAGCGCTCCCGTCAAGTGGATGACGAATCACAATCAAATCGGCATAATGGGAAACCATTTTGATGGTGTCTTTAAGGCTCTCTCCTTTGGTTACGCTGGTACTACCCGTTTCTGAAAAACCAATAACCCTTGCACCCAGACGATTGGCTGCAGTTTCAAAACTCAGGCGGGTGCGGGTTGACGGTTCAAAGAAGATCGTGGCAATGACCTTATCGTTAAGCAGCGATGAGGCAGGATTTTGCTCAAATTGTGCAGCCAAGTCAAGGATGTGCAGCATCTCTTCTTTGGCCAAATCGTGAATAGATATGAGGCTTTTGGGCATTGGTTTTATTGATTATGAGGTGATTATAAGATGTTCGATTTGATTGAGTTTTTGAGAAAGGTCAGAAAAGTGACTTTGGCGAACAGAAAAAGAGAGTCGGCACTCCTGCTCAAATTGTTGGGTAATAATGTCGACCGAAAAATCTTTAAGCAGCTTCATGACCTGATTCATCTGCGAATAGGGAAAGATAAGCGTGGCACACTCTTTTGCGTATTTGGTAACGATGACGCTATGCTGCAGCGCATCAGCCGCCGCCTGCCGATAGGCGTTGATCAGCCCGGGCACACCTAACTTTACGCCTCCAAAATACCTGACTACAATGATTAACGCATCGCTTACCTGAAAAGAGAGCAACTGACCCAGTATCGGCTTTCCTGCAGAGGATGACGGCTCTCCGTCGTCGTTGGCGCGCCAGACAGCGCCGTCCGACCCCAGTCGATAGGCAAAGCAATGGTGACGTGCATCAAAATGCTCTTTTTTAACCTCTTTGAGATACTCTTTGATTTTGTCCTCATTTGAGACAGGATAAGCAAAGGCAAGAAACTTGCTGCCCTTCTCTTTATAAACCCCTGAAGCATAAGATGCAATGGTTTGATAACAATCGGATTCCGGTATATTTGGCATATATGGGAAGTTGTGGTAAAGGTAGAGGAAAAATATGGGGTGTGCAAATTTTCATATTTTTTTTATCTTTTTGCAAAAGATTCCCACTTTTTTTTAATTTTGCAATTACTTTAGGCGAACTAAAGTGACCTAACCTAATCATATGGCAAGAATTCACGATAAAGACCGACGCTACTCCTTGTTGAGGTTCTATGTCGATTTGATGTTCAGATCGGCATATCGTCGGATAGAATATTGGGGCAAAGAGAACATCCCTCAGGACGGAGCGATCATTTACGGCCCCAA
>WQYK01000031.1 GCA_009781275.1 Bacteroidales bacterium
CGAAGGGCAGGGGCAGAGCGATTCGAACGCCCATCAACGGTTTTGGAGACCGCTATTCTACCCTTGAACTATGCCCCTGTTTCTTTGGTTTATCTTAATCAACCAGTTTGGTAACCTGTCCGGCGCCTACGGTACGACCTCCTTCGCGGATAGCAAAGCGGAGACCTTCGTTGATAGCTACGGGGTAGATCAGTTCAACTGTGATGGATACATTATCGCCGGGCATTACCATCTCAACTCCTTCGGGAAGTTTAATCTCTCCGGTAACGTCAAGGGTACGAAGGAAGAACTGAGGACGATAGTTGTTGTGGAAAGGAGTGTGGCGACCGCCTTCTTCTTTCTTTAACACGTAAATCTCGGCTTGGAATACTTTGTGGGGAGTGATCGTTCCGGGTCTGGCAATAACCTGACCGCGTTTGATCTCTTTTTTATCGATACCACGAAGGAGCAAACCTACGTTGTCGCCGGCCTCACCTCTGTCGAGGATCTTACGGAACATCTCAACGCCGGTAACGACGGTCTTTCTGGGTTTTTCTCCCAAGCCAATGACCTCTACCTCTTCTCCGGTCTTAATGATGCCGGTTTCGATACGGCCGGTGGCTACGGTTCCGCGACCGGTGATGGAGAATACGTCCTCAACGGGCATTACAAACGGTTTTTCGTTTTCACGGGGAGGAATCGGAATGTAGCTGTCTACAGCGTCCATCAGTTCCATAACCACATCTTCCCACTGAGGATCGCCGTTTAATGCGCCCAAAGCAGAGCCGCGGATAACGGGAATGTTGTCTCCGTCAAAGTTATAGAAACTTAACAGTTCACGAACTTCCATCTCCACGAGGTCGATAATTTCGGGGTCTTCTACGATGTCAACTTTGTTGAGGAATACCACGATGCGGGGAACGTTTACCTGACGCGCCAAAAGGATGTGCTCGCGGGTTTGGGGCATGGGGCCGTCTGTGGCGGCAACCACAATGATCGCGCCGTCCATTTGGGCGGCTCCCGTAACCATGTTCTTTACATAGTCGGCGTGGCCGGGGCAGTCTACGTGGGCGTAGTGGCGGTTTGCTGTTTGATATTCAACGTGGGCGGTGTTGATGGTGATACCACGCTCTTTCTCTTCCGGAGCGTTGTCAATAGAGTCGAATGAGCGCATTTCTGAAAGGCCCTTCTTTGCCAAAACCATGGTGATCGCTGCAGTCAAGGTGGTTTTGCCATGGTCTACGTGACCAATGGTACCAATGTTTACGTGCGGCTTATCCCTTTTGAAAGTTTCTTTTGCCATAATGATATTGTATTTAATTGTTTGTTATTTACTATATTTACTTTTTGAGCCGGCGGCGAGAGTTGAACTCGCGACCCCTTCCTTACCAAGGAAGTGCTCTACCCCTGAGCTACGCTGGCCTGTACCACTTGAGCGGAAGACGAGGTTCGAACCCGCGACCCTCAGCTTGGAAGGCTGATGCTCTACCGACTGAGCTACTTCCGCTTGTTATTTCAAAGAGGATTAACGAGCTTTGCTCGTTGATCCGTTGGGGGGGCCTTTCAAATCAAAAACAACTTTCCGGCTTTGCCGGAACAAACGCGAAAAAACCTATCCGCAAATGAATTTGCTGCTATGTTTTTTTTGCGTTTGTTGCTCCTGCCGCAGGCAGGAGCGTTGTTTTTGGTTTGTGGGGAGAGGAGGATTCGAACCTCCGAAGTCGTGCGACAGCAGATTTACAGTCTGCCCCAGTTGGCCACTTTGGTATCTCCCCATTATGTTAAAGAACTATGTTCCACCGTTGTCGATGAAGAGCCGATGGAGGGATTCGAACCCCCGACCAGCTGATTACAAATCAGCTGCTCTGGCCAACTGAGCTACATCGGCATTTTTTGGAGCGGCAAAGATAGCTCTTTTTTCTGATTCACAAAAAAAAAGTATGCGATTTCGAGTTTTGAACTTATTGTGACCGATGGTCAATAATTAGAAAAACAAAATCAGTCCATGTGATTGATTTTCATAAATCTCGAATCCAACTGATTGCGTCATTGATGATCGTTGTACTCTTTGACATCTGGTCTGGATTTATGGGGACACCGTATTTTCTTTTATTTCTGTCGGCTTGATAAGCTGTTGTTAAATTCAAAATTGCTCTGTCGCTTAACACGAATGATTGGTTAGATGTTGACAATCCACTTGTGGGTGAGCCAAAACTTTTGGTATTTTCTCTCCCAATAAAGCTAACAGCAATGATTTCCCCGGAACTTGCAACAGCAGAATTTAAAAGGACAGCAACTCTAGGATTTGGCACAAGTAAGTTGTACGAATCTCTTAATAGTGTTATTACATAGGTCTCATTCTGCACAGAAGCCCCATCCTTAAAACCCCATGAGATATCACGTCCGTCAGGGTAACTAAAGTATCCCGCAACACCTTCTCCAAGAATTGGCCCAATGCCAGCTAACATCGGCCACATGTTTCCACCGGTATTATTCCTCAAATCAACTATCCATCCTTTTATTCCCCAATGATCTTGTTGCTTCATTTGACCTTGTATTTGGTAAGCAAAATCTATGGCTGTAGCATCATTTGATAGGCCGGAAAAAGAAGCTACCCTTACATAACCAATATCATTTGGTATTTCAGGGGTCGCTATACTCTCTATTCGAATAGTAATAGAAGAATTGCCCATAAATGTAATACCATTAGACGTTCTATACGAACTGTGGTTATCGCCGATCAATGTCAATGCCCTCCTTATGCATGAATAAGTGTGCTCTATGGTATTTGCTCCCGATACTGCATTGAACGTTTCATATCTTAAAAACCCCCAATCAATTTTAAATCGATAAATAGAATTTTTTTCCATGATATTCAGCACTTCGTTTAAATAGTCTTTAGCTATGTCAGAGAAATGGGGCTGGGTTTGAGGTGTGATTATTTCAGAATCATCTTTTTTACAAGAAAAAAACAACAGGGACAGCAAACAGAATAACGCCAGTTTAGTTTTCATAGTGCCCATAATTTATTTAAATTAAAGTATATATTTTGTTGTCGTCATCTCAATAATGCTTGGTTACCACGCGGAGGCGTATATGGTACTTTGCTTCCAAATAATTGCGCCATCATCAGCCAAACCTTCAATAGTTACTGTGTAGGAGGTTTGTTCGTCTGCTGTGAAAAACTCAAAAGAAGCCACGCCGTTCTCGTCACTCAGTACCACCGGTTGCCAGTGGATGGTGGTGCGCAGGTCTGGTTTTTTGTTTAAACGTAACGATTCGGTCTCATATTTTGGGGCGTAAAACTCAGCGGGTTGTTGATAGCCAAGCGGTGAATAACCCTTGATATGCATCGATAGAGGAGATGTGTTGCTTGCACTACCCAGACTGCGATCTCTTTTTGTGAAAATAGAGATTACTCCATGATAGCCTCGCATGCCAAAAATGACCGCTTGATCGGATGTTAAGACATCGATGCGTGCAACGTCTCGTATGTGTAATATGTCAAAAATAGCATGATAATCCGTAGGCATATCGTCAAGCAATATCAGGGGCACTTGATCTGCCGGTCGTGTGAGCGGATCGTACCGCAAAAGAATATACCATTTGCCGTCGTCAAATTTCATCTGAACTCTCGGAATGGCAAGCATCGCTGTGTGTAGTGTTGGTCCCACGTATCTTTCCAAGTGCTCCTCTGTAAGTGTATTGGAGCGAGGAGGATGCTGGTAGAAGTGCGATGTATACGGCGATGGCTGTTTTCGCTCTGCTGTAACCACAGCTGCAGATAGTTGAGTAGTCCGAATACCGTCCTCTAAAGCATATTGCAACCTAGCGTTATTTGCATAATTACTAAACTGGCTGTTGGATAATTCGGTAGGTGGAACAAAGGAGATTGTCCTATTTGGGAAGCTCTCCGCATCTAATAGAAGTTCCAAACGCGTCCTGTCCTTTGGAGGTTGAGCGGTCACTACAAACCGAGTACTGTCGGCAAATTCGTTGATAGACAATTGAAAACGTCCAAGACTGTCGGTTTGAACGGTATTGTGGTATGACAATGTAGTGGTGGCCACGCTCACTTCTACATCTTTTACCGCCACCCCCTGAGGTGTTTGTACCCTGCCCGAAACCTCAACGCCTAATTCGAGCGGAAATGTTGGCTGCCTAAATCGTCCCTGTGCCATCTCTGCAGTATGGTAGCGTCTCCAGCCTTGGGTTAGCATCAGCAAATCCAAAGCTTGTATCGATTCCATTGTATTACCAAAGTAATAAGCAGGATTCTCTATATGCCCCCGCAAATCAGAAGTAAGCAACAGTTGGGTCAATATATTGGCCGCGGAGTCGGGCGTCACTTCGCGGTCGGAGGTGACCGATACCGAAAAACTGCCCTCAAGTGGCATCCCGTCAATATCGGTAACGGTTACTCGACTTTTTACCAAAGATCGGGCTGCATAATGCTCGTTATCGGTGCTGAACGATACCTGTGCTTGGTCATGGTTGTTGACAAACACCAATCTCTCACTCAACGTATTTAGCTGTGAATCAAATAATATCAGATGCAATACGCCGGAGGGGAGCAACTCTTGAGGAATTGCCACCCGGTTTCTGCTGTGGTCCCAAGGCTCAATCAACTGTATCATGCCGCGGGTATGAGCCAACAGATACAACTCATCGTTTAATGCAGCGTCTACCGGTTTGACTACAGAAACATGGATGATGCCCCTAAATTGATTCACAGAAAGTGCATACCCATAATCTTGGGCGGTGGGTAAATCAAATACTGCCGATTGTCCTAGACTGTTTTCGCATACGGCGTAATAGCGCCCTCCCTTTTGGGGTAAAAGATGAAAAGAGCCCATGCCCAAATGGCTTGAGATGAAACTCCCCACCTCTTCTCCGGACTCATTGTACACCGTACCGATCACGTCAACGGCTTGTCCGTTGGATTTTACCGCTTTAAAAGCAATTTTGCAGACAGTGCCCGCCATCAAAGAGCCGCCTTCGGGAAAAAAACTAACGTCAAAATCAGAATCGACGGATGGTTCTATCGAAAACGTATTCTCCAAGTTTTGGCGAACGCCAATAAATACATTTTTAGTAAAGAAGTACTCCTCATCCAGACTTCTCATGTACGTGGTATATGCCCTTAAAGTGTAGTTCCCCTCCGGGGTATTTTCATGGATAAGTAGATGTCCGTGATACGCTTCATCGGCTTCACGTATCTTTACGCGGGTCACCACCGAGTCAAGACGATTGATGAGCTCTACATACACATACCGGCTGGCAAAGGCAGGAATATGGGTCACGGCATCTACAAGATAAGCCCTGAACCAAATCGTCTCTCCGGAAACGTAATAGGGTTTGTCGGTATGAACATAGATTTTCTCTTGAGGAAATATTTCCAACTGATGACGGAATAGTGACGCCAAGCTGTCGGGGGGGCTGAGCTGGGCATAGAGAAGCGCAGATTGTACGGTCATGAAAAGAAAGAGAATGCAGCGTTTCATTTTGTCGTTTATTACCACAGCAAAGATACATCTTCCTTTTTATTATTTCAAATATCCAAATTCTTTCGGTTGATCTATATTGTCGATTTTATAACTTGCGCAAAAATATTTGAATGCCTGAATAATTTTTATACGCTTTAGTAGAAAGTTGAACTGAGGCAACATTCTCATATCATGAGGATCTCTATTATTTCCCAATAATACGTTGCCATTTCCCCAAAAATCAATTTTAATAAACACGTTTTTCCACAACCATTACGTCCAAGAATACCTGGCTCAATAAATCGATCGGGTAGGCCGATGCTCAATACCGCTACATCGGCTATTTTAACTATATTTGTCCCCATCAACAAAATTCTGAAGTATGAACCGGACTCGAAAAGTGATCCTCGCTGTTTTCTCTCTCCTTTTCTGCAGTTGCATTACAGAACTTTTTAGGGAGCCTGTCTCAAAAACCGAACCGTCCAGCCCTGACCTTAGTGGTTTGAATCTTGACTTTGAGGTCAGAAATCCCCAGAACTCAACGCTGCCTGCTAATTGGTACACAAGGAGTGCAGGATTTGTCATCTCCTTAGACAACAACGAGAAACATAGCGGCCAACTTAGCCTTAAAATGGAAATGCAGAACAATCCGAATAGGACATCAGGGGTGTGCGAGACACGCCTTCCTGTCCAACCATATATAGGTAAAATTGTGGAGTACAGAGGGTGGATCAAAACCAAGGGAGTACAAAACGGATATGCCGCTTTATGGTTTCTGGTTTATGGTGAAAACAATACTGTTATTGGATACGACAATATGTTTTACCGGGGCCTCATTGGCGACAACGAATGGACACAGGTATCTATAAGGATGCGTGTTAGCAAAGATGCAAAAGAGATCTACTTTGGCGGATCGTTCAACGGTGCGGGCACAGTATGGTTTGACAACTTTGAGATAGTGGTTTGTGCTGAACCTAAAACATCTCTTTCGCAAGAAGAGTTGGCGGTTCTAAAACAATATGTTTATCCGTTAAGAACTTATGAACCTGATGGAGGAGACACCAAAGACCTGATGATTTTGGACAATCTGATCGGTAGCAGCAAAGTGGTTGGATTGGGAGAGAATTCACACGGTTCGAGTGAGATTTTTAAGATAAAGAACCGTATTATCCAATATATAGCTGCTAATCATGGTTTTGATATATTCTCTATTGAATCAAATATGCCCAGGGCGTACAAAATCAACGACTATATAGTTAGGGGAGAAGGTGATCCCAAAAATCTGATCAGAACCATGTTAATGGGCGCCTGGCAAAATGACGAAGTGCTGGATATGGTTGAATGGATGCGTAGATTTAATGATCCGGTTCAACGTATACTATTTACCGCTTTTGACGTAAGATCTTACCAAGGATCGATTGATGTACTGTCAGATGCGTTCAAAGAGGATGCTGAGATGGAAAACAACATTGCGGACCTGAAAAAGAAGCTTGACGACAATGCAGGAGTTAGTGAGATCAATCCTCTCTTATTGCTCTTGGAGAATAGCATCGAGGCGTTTTCATTCCCGTCATTCCAAAAAGTCTGGTTGTTGCAAAATATTTTGATTATCCGACAATATTTGACACCCTCTCGTGGCCCATGGCGTGATAAGTTTATGGCTGATAACGTTATGTGGATAAAAGAGCAAAATCCCGATTCGAGGTTGGTACTGTGGGCGCACAACATCCACATTATGAAAACAGAGAATATGCAGGGATACCATCTTGCTCAAAAACTTGGCAACGACTACACCACATTTGGTTTTACATTTTTTGAAGGTAGCTATATTGCTGATGGCAGTAAAGGGAGCATTGCTTATGTGGCCGAAGCGGCTTACCCCGGCACTTTGGAATATTTTCTGAATCAACTTAACGAGCCCATTTTCATTTTGGATCTGAAAAAGATAAAATCGGATAACCGTAAAGATACCCAATGGTTGATGGAATACCTCCCTTATAGAGAGGCAGACGAAATGGGAGATCAGAAGCCAACCGAATTCATTTATCGAAGAATAGTTGATGACTTTGACTATCTGATTTTTATAAAGAGATCATCGCCTTCTGGGGCCTTTTGGCTTCAATAGGTCAGTATGTTAACTGATCACGCCACAAAATTCCTTAATTGTCCTGTATATAGACTCGTTATCTAATCCATAGATCTTGTACAACTCCTGCAACGACCCCTGTTCAATGAAACGGTCGGGCAAGCCAATGCCATGCAGGGTGATGTGGGGAGCGGAAGAGGCTAAATACTCGGAGATGGCTCCGTAGAGGCCACCCGTGAGGGTTCCGTCTTCTATGGTGATCACTCTTTGGAAGCGGACGGTTATTTGCCTCAATACTTCTTGATCTAAGGGCTTTAGAAAGCGCATGTCCCAGAGTTGAACGCCGATCTCCTCTTTTTCTAACTCTTTGGCAACCTCTAAGGCAACGTTTCCCGGCCAGCCAATGCTCAATACCGCAACATCAAAGCCCTGGTGCAGCAATGTGGCAGAGCCGGGGAGGATGTGGGCAAAAGGTTGCCGCCAGTCGGCGCCGGTGGTGTTTCCTCTGGGATATCGGATACTTATTGAGTTATAATCAGAATTTTGCGCAGAATACAATAAGTTGCGAAGTTCTATCTCGTTTCTGGGAGCGGCGATCATCAGTCCGGGGATTAAACGAAGATAGGCTAAGTCAAATACACCTTGATGTGTGGGGCCGTCTTCCCCCACCAATCCGCCCCGGTCAAGGCAAAGCACTACTTTTAGGTTTTGGAGTGCAATGTCATGAATAACAGAGTCAAAAGCACGTTGCATAAAAGAGGAGTAGACGCAGCAGTAGGGGAGGTATCCTTGTGCGGCAAGGCCGGCTGAGAAGGTGACGGCGTGTGCTTCTGCAATGCCAACGTCAAAGGCGCGTTTGGGGATTGCTTCCATCATGATGTTGAGAGAGGAGCCGGTGGGCATGGCAGGGGTGATGCCGATGATTTTTTCGTTTTGTTGCGCCAATTCCAAGAGGGTGGCGCCAAAAACATCCTGATATCTGTTTTGGTTTACCTCTTTGACCCTATCGGCGCGCTCACCGGTTTGAATGTTAAATGCGCCCGGGGCGTGCCAAACCGACTGGTTTTTTTCTGCAGGCTGGTAACCTTTTCCTTTGATGGTGCGTATGTGCAACAGTTTGGGGCCATCTAACTCTTTGAGTCGTCTGAGTATTTTGATGAGTTGGGTCAGGTCGTGGCCGTCGATGACACCAAAGTAGCGGAACCCTAACGACGCAAAGAGGGTGCTCTTACCAAAGAAAGCCGATTTGGTGGTCTTGACAAATTTTTGGATTAACCAGCGCAACCCGGTGGCTCCAAAGAAATTCCATAGTCGTAGTTTAAAGCGATTATACCTTTTGGATGTAGAGAGTGTGATGAGGTAGTTGTGGATGGCGCCCACGCTGGCGTCAATCGATATTTGATTGTCATTTACAATCACAAGCATGTTGGTGCCTCTGGCCCCTGCGTTATTGAGCCCCTCAAAGGCCAGGCCTCCCGTAAGTGCCCCATCTCCGATCACGGCTATGACGTGCTCGTCAGATCCGTCAAGTTCTGCGGCAACGGCCATTCCCAATGCAGCCGATATAGAGGTAGAGGCGTGGCCGGTGCCAAAAGCGTCGTAAACGCTTTCATTGATTTTGGGAAATCCGCTGATACCTCCGTAGGTGCGCTTGGATGTAAAGGCCTTGCGTCTTCCTGTGAGGATTTTATGGGCATACGTCTGGTGTCCAACATCCCAAATGATTTTGTCTTTTGGGGCATTAAAGACGAAGTGGAGGGCAACGGTGAGTTCGACTGTGCCGAGGCTTGAGCCCAAATGTCCGGGATTGTCGGCGCAACAATCAATGATGTAGCTGCGCAGTTCGGTGCAAAGCGCTTGCAATTGATTGGGAGCAAGTGTTTTGAGGTCGTCAGGTGAGTTGATTTTGTCGAGATGTGTCATGTTTATCTCTGGCGCATGATCGTCTGTGCACGGTCGGGGCCCAGTGAGATCACGGTGACGGGCACACCAGTCTCTTTCTCGATAAAGCGCACGTAGTTCATGAGTTCAAATGGTAGTTCGTCTTCGTTGACTATGGACGATAAATTTCGCTTCCAGCCTTTGAATTCTTTGAAAACCGGTTCGATCTGTTCTGTCTGTATCTCGTATGGGAACTGTTTGTGTTCTGTTTTGCCAATCTTGTAGGCAACAGCCACTTTGATTTGATCAAAGGTGTCTAAAACGTCTGCTTTCATCATGATCAGTTCCGAAACGCCATTGATCATGATGGAATATTTTAAGGCAACCAGATCTAACCAGCCCGTTCGACGCGGACGACCTGTGGTGGCCCCAAATTCGCGTCCCAGTTGACGAATCTCTTCTCCTGTTTCGTCGTGTAACTCGGTAGGAAACGGTCCGCTTCCCACTCGGGTACAGTAGGCCTTGAAAATGCCGTAGACCTTGCCTATTTTGGAGGGAGGGACACCCAGGCCTGTGCAGGCACCAGCGCAGGTGGTTGTGGATGAGGTTACAAAAGGATAGGATCCAAAATCGATGTCTAGGAGTGCGCCTTGAGCGCCTTCGGCAAGTACCTTTTTTGAACTTTCTATGTAACCATTTATAAAAAACTCTCCATCAACAATGTTGTATTGTTTTAAATTTTCGATCTCTTTTAACCATTGCTCCTCGTGCTCTTCGATGGAATAGCTAAAGTCAAATTGCCTTAGAAATTCAACATGTTTTTTTCGTAATTTTTGGTATTTGTCCAGGAAAGAGGGGAGGAGGATGTCTCCTACACGCAGCCCGTTTCGTCCCGTTTTGTCCATGTAGGCAGGTCCGATCCCTTTAAGGGTAGAGCCAATTTTTTCTGCCCCCTTTGCCGCCTCTGTGGCCGCATCGATGATTCGGTGTGTGGGGAGGATCAGGTGTGCTTTTTTTGCAATATACAAGCGTTCGGTAACAGGTACTTTCATCTGTTCCAGCGCCTTTACCTCCTGAGCCAGGATGAGCGGATCGATCACTACGCCGTTTCCGATCACATTTACAACGCCGTTGTGGAAAATGCCCGAGGGAATGGTATGAAGAATAAATTTTTGATCCCCAAATTGAAGGGAGTGCCCCGCGTTGGGACCGCCTTGAAAACGGGCTACCACGGGATATTGCGGAGCCAATACATCCACAATCTTTCCTTTTCCTTCATCGCCCCATTGAAGACCAAGAAGAACGTCAATTTTCATATAAACGAGTGATTATAGTGTTGAAATTGTGATACTAAAATGGGAGATCGTCTAAAGGTGTTGAGACACCCTCCATGGGATTAGCAGGGATTGCTTTGGGTGCAGGCGCATGGGGTAAAGCCCCTCCGCCGGATGGTTCCGGCCTGCGTCCCAAGAGCAAAAGCGTGTCGGCAACAACCTCCGTAACGTATCTTTTTTGTCCGCTCTGGTCTTCCCAACTCCTGCTGCGCAGTTTTCCCTCAACATATACCTGTGTCCCTTTGCGTACATATTTTTCTACAATTTCTGCAAGGCTACGCCAGCACACCACGTTATGCCATTCGGTCTGCTCCCTGACCTCGCCGTTGCGGTCTTTGTAGCGCTCCGAAGTGGCCACCGTGATGGTGACAAATATGGTTCCGTTTTCCAAATGGCGCGGTTCAGGGTCTTTGCCCACATTACCTATGAGCATCACTTTGTTTAGTGTCATAATACGTTGTCTAATTTTTGGCTAAAGTATGTATTTATTTTGATAACGGCAAATGAGATTTGTTATTTGCGTCTTTACGTGATCTCCCTATACTGAGAAGCATTTACAAAGAGTACGTCACCAATGGTGTCAAATTCAGTAAAGAATGCTTCGGGGTTGTGGTGCATGATCTGGTCGGGAAATCCAAAAATGATGAGGGCGGCGCTTACAGAATAGTTCTGTACCACTTGACCGATACTCAACGTGTCGTCCACCGGTACAATCTCAATGTGGGCCATGGTGGCAGGAAGGCGGCCCATGGTGATGCGGTGCAAAAGGGACTCCCTCATGGCCGCCACATCGCCGTGGTGGTGGGTAATGAATATCTTGATATGGGTCTTTCGCCATTCGGGGTGCGACATGATGATATATCCCAGCAGAATCATAAAGTTGGTATTCTTATCGTCAATGTCGCTGATCCAAACATGTATCCCCTCTTTGGGGTCGACCGGTTGCTCAGAAATCGCATAGATGCCCACGTCGTAATTACCCGACTTCACCAGGTGGACGTCCTCGATGATGCAGGGCAACTCAATGGGCGCGCTCTTGTCGTACTCAAAGATAACCATGTTGTTCTCCATTCCGGATATAGAGGGCGACTGAATGGCTTGGGCAATAGCCATGGAGTAGGAGGGCGATATCATGGTGTCCAAGTAGAGGGTGCTGCCCCGTTTTTTCTGCGTTTCTACAAGTTGACTCAACACTTCCTTGGATTGGGCATAGGTCTGGGGATTAAAGTAGCCTTTAATCAGATGAAAATAGGTACCAAATCCGTGTTGATGGCTAATCCATTTCATCAACTCCAACATCTTTGTGCGCTCAAAAGAGTGGGGGGAGATGCATAAGACGGCCGGACGCCACTCTTCTGTATACATGCCGGCGCGGTTTTTTTGCATGTAGACCTGAAGTTGCCTGTTGAGCTGAAAGAGCGCTCCCTTGATGATGCTTGCCAAACCCTTCTGATCTTTATTTGTGTATCCGATAAAGAGATAGATTAGGACAATCACGATATAGGAGACCACTGTATAGAGCGGATTGATTTTAAACATCACCCAAACCGACAAGATAAAGCCGGCCAGCGAAAAGTGCCACCGCGACTTAAATCTGGGACGATACGAGGGCGGGGAGCCAAAGTGATTGAGGAACGAGATAAGGCAAAGTGTACCGTATGTAATCAAAAAGAACATAGATATAATCCCTGCCACAGAGTCCACATCCCCAAGTACTACAAAGAGGAGCGCAATGGCAAACGATACCAGCGAGGCGTTATAGGGCTCACGGTTTTGCCCCTTACTGCGCGACAGAAACTGATTGATTTTTTGAAAAGGGAAAGTGCTATCTGCTGCAATCGCCTGCAGGGTACGGGGCGCCACCATCATGGCGCCAATGGCCGACGACGATGTACAGGCAGCGAGCCCAAGGGGGATCATCACCGCTCCAAAGAGGGCGATGCGTGACATGATAAGCTGGTCGGCAGCAAGATCTTCTGGGGATGCAGAAACGGCGAGCTTCCACACCACAAGTACATAGACTAAAAACCCTGTGGCTGTGCCAAGCATGGTACCAAGCGGTATGGATCGTCCGGGATTGCGCAGATCGCCGCTCAATCCGACTCCTGCCGCGATACCTGTAAAAGC
>WQYK01000032.1 GCA_009781275.1 Bacteroidales bacterium
AATTCATCGATATCTTTCATGATTATTAATATACTTTTTTAGTTCAATCAATGTTCGTGCCAATCATCAAAAGAAGCCATTTTGTCACTACAAAATCGGCAGTTTAAACGAAAAGTAGACACCCTTCTCCACTTGTTTGTTTATGAAGTAGCTGATTGTGAACACAACGTCATAGTAGGTGACCATGTCAATTCCGATGCCTGCGCTGTATAAAAATTGATTGCTTAAATAGTTGGTTGGGCCCGGGTAGCTGTGAAAGGCTGCGCCCATGTCCGCAAAAGCATGTGCATAAAAGGCGTAGTGGATTTTGTTAAACTTGGGAAAAGCAGAAAGCCAGTCGACCACAATGATTTTCTGGGGAATAAGATTGTACCTGAGGGTGCTGTTCAATAGGGCAAAACATTGTCCATCAACAACATGATATTCGTATCCCCTTAACACATTCTCTCCGTAGCTCAAAGCCCGATCCAAAATGTACGCTTTAGTGTTTTTTAAAGAGACACCGGCGGTAAAGATCTCTCCGGCATACCACCTGTTGCCCAGCGTCCAAAAATATTGAGCACTCCCTTTTAGCTGGGTATATCGTACAGACAGATCATGCGTGAAGTATAGATTCCCCTCTGTTCTCAGATAGTAACCTTTGAGCGGAAAAGCGGCGTAGTCCCGCTGGTCGTTTCTAAAGAAGTATTGCAACCTAAAGCTATTTCGTTCAGTAGATGGGCTGCCCCAATAGATGGGGTTGATGAGCAGTATTGTATCTGCAATTCTTTCATGTTCAAATCCCAAAGACAGGTTGTGAGAAACACGCACATTGTGGCGGTAGGCGTAGCTGAGATACCCGCCTCCACCCATACTCAGGGCCTGATCAAAGCTTTTTACCTTTAACGGCATATCGTCTGTGGTCATTGCAATGATGTTTTTGCTCCTCTGCATGGAGATACCCGCTGCCAAAAAGTGTTTCTGAGCGCGGTCTAACGTGATTTTTTTGTAGCTAAAGTTGAGGGCCTGTTGATAACCAAATTGAACGCCCAACGTGAGGGTATGGTTCAACCCTAGTACGTTATTAATAATAGCACCCGTTTCAACAGCTACACGGCTCAGATCAAAATCTCTAATCCATGCGCTGTGGTTCTGGTCTGCAAACCTGATGCCCAGGAGTGGAATATAATACCACCGCTCTTCTAACCGTATAGAGATGATAATGTTGTTGTCGCTATTTTGCATTAGCTCATAATCAATATCTACATAATTAAAGAGAGGAAGGTTCAACAAATTTTCTTTAGAGTGGGTAATCGCCTGCTCTATGCGTGAAACAGAAATCGAGTCGCCCTTTTTTACATCCAATTCCCGCAAGACGATACTCTCTTTGGTCACTTTATTGCCCGAAATGACAATATCGGAGACATAATAGCTCTCCTGTGCATATAGTGTTATGCAGCATAAAATATTGAGAATCACATAGATTAACAGCTTTCTCCTATAAATTTGCATGCGCCAAAGATAGACGATTTATGGATTTATCTAACAAATATCGTTCCATAAGTCTTGAAATGCCAAATTGATCAATATGAGAGGAGGGAATTTTCTTACAATGAGTTTGCAGCCATGGGCTCTCTTTCTCAATACAAATACTTATAAAAAAGGTATGAAGGGTCTGGTGCGTTAGTCGATGTATATATTTTGACGAATATCCGGTCATTTGTGGCGTCTGTTTGCCAAAGATGGCATCCCAGTCCGGAAGATCAAATAGTTCATCGACTTCAACGGGCGTACCTGTTTCGATTAACGGAAACTGATACAATTTTTGCCAAATATCTTTTTCAAGTCGCTGTTGAATAAAAGTATGATCCTTTTGTGTGATGTGCAGGTAGTAGAAGTAACGGTCGCGGGCTCTTTTTTTTGCTTTTTTAACGGGAAATTCCATCACCCTGTTTTGAAGGCAAGCCACACAGTGGTGGCAAAGCGGACAGCGGTCGCATTTAGGGTACGGGGTACAGACCAATGAACCAAAATCCATGACCGCCTGATTAAAGAGAGAAGAGGGAGTATCCAGCAAACATTGCTGAGCCAGATCAGAGAAGAGTTTGCGGGCAGCAGGCGTATCAATGGGGCAAGATTCGGCAAAGATGCGGGAAAAAAACCTGAATGCATTACCATCCAAGGCTACCACCGGTTTGTCAAACGCAAAGGCGGCTATGGCTGCCGCAGTATAGGGGCCAACTCCTTTAAGACGCGAGAGCTCCTGCATCGATTCGGGGAAATGCCCGCCAAATTCTTGCACCACCTGCCTTGCCGCTGTGTGCATGTTGCGGGCCCGGCTGTAGTAGCCCAGGCCTTGCCATAGCCGCATGACTCTATCTAACGATGCATTTGCCAACTCTCGGACGGTTGGGAATTCAAAAATAAATTTTAGATAATAGCTTTTTGCCTGCTCAACACGTGTTTGTTGTAGCATAATTTCGGAAATCCACACTTTATAGGGGTTTTTTTCTGACTTCCAGGGAAGCTCTCTTTGACTCTCTTTGTGCCAATCAATCAGCATATTGCATATCTCCATGATGCAAAGATAATGATTTTAAACGGGCTATAAGAAAAAAAAATGAAAGATTTTAGGTATAAAGTTGTTGGAATATTAAAAATATGATTACTTTTGCTGGCTGAAATTTATTAACAACCTTTTTTAAAATCTAACATGCTATGACAAAAGCAGACATTGTAAACGAAATTGCCAAAACCACCGGCATGGAAAAAATTGCCGTCCAAAAAGTGGTTGAGTGTTTTATGGAGAACGTAAAGGGCTCGCTAGCGCATAATAAAAACGTATATCTCCGTGGATTCGGGAGTTTTATCGTAAAGAAGCGCGCCAAAAAAACTGCCCGCAACATTTCAAAAAACACCACAATTGTTATTCCCGAGCACTTTATCCCCGCATTCAAGCCGGCTAAAGTATTTATGTCAAAAGTGAAAAGCGCTGTTAAATAGCTTTTCTTAATCATTTAATTTGAAATTATGCCAAGCGGGAAAAAGAGAAAGAGACATAAAATGGCTACGCACAAACGCAAAAAGCGTTTGCGCAAGAACAGACACAAGAAGAAAAGGTAGTCATCAGTGGTCTCAGATGTGTTATTAAACCTAAAGCAGGTTGAACCCTGCTTTAGGTTCTTTGTATTATATGGAGAAAGATTTAATCATTGACGTAACATCTCAGGAGGTGTCGATTGCCCTCCTGGAGAACAAGCGTCTTATTGAACTTAACAAGGAGCAGGTAAGCGATCGTTGTGCGGTGGGAGATATGTATTTTGGAAGAGTGAGAAAAGTCATGCCCTCCTTAAATGCGGCTTTTGTGGACATTGGTCAGGAGAAAGACGCATTTGTCCACTATTTGGACCTGGGACTTAGCTTTGTCGCCATCGATTACTTTACACAGCAAATACTAGCAAAAAAGAGAGGCGCCACCCTCTACCCTTCGCTCAAATTGGGACACATATTAGAAAAGGAGGGAAAGATTGCAGACGTGTTAAAAGTCGGTCGCCCCATATTGGTGCAAGTGGTTAAGGAGCCAATCTCTACAAAAGGAGCACGCCTTACCTCAGATATATCCATTGCCGGTAGAAATATGGTGCTTTTGCCATTTTCAGAAAAAGTACATCTCTCGTCTAAAATCGCATCCAAAGATGAACGACGGAGGCTTGAACGGTTAATCTATAGTATCCTCCCCTCTAACTACGGACTCATCGTCCGTACAGCTGCCGAGGGGAAGCGGGCGGCAGTTTTAGACGCAGAACTCAGATCGTTGATCAAAAAATGGGAAGACGCCTGGGCAAAAATGGAGCAAGGTGCAATACCGCAACGCCTGGTCAGCGAAAACAGCAGGGCTACCACCATTTTGCGGGATTTATTAAACGACACCTTTAGTAGTATCCACGTAAACGAAGAGACTCTTTATCAGGAAATCATAGATTATATCGCAACCATCGCTCCAGAAAAGGAGAAGATTGTAAAACTCTATAAGGGCAACGTGCCCATTTTTGACCATTTTGAGGTATCTAAACAGATTCGAGGTTCCTTTGGACGTGTAGTTCCCTTACGACACGGTATCTACCTGGTCATTGAACATACAGAAGCTTTGCATGTGATTGATGTAAACAGCGGTATTCGTTCCAAGATGGCGACCGATCAAGAGGGAAACGCTTACGAAGTAAACCGCATGGCTGCAGAAGAGGTTGTGCGTCAACTTAGGTTGAGGGATATGGGCGGCATTATTGTCATCGACTTTATTGACATGGACACCACTGAACACAGGACAAAGCTCTATAAATACATGCAGGAGCTGATGGGTGAAGACCGCGCCAAACACATGGTACTCCCTTTGAGTAAATTTGGCTTGATGCAGATTACCCGCCAGAGGGTACGGCCTGCCATGGAAATCAATACAAGCGAAAATTGCCCGACCTGCAGAGGCACAGGCAAGGTGACGGCTACCATTAATTTTAGCGACTATATAGAGTCCCAACTGGTTTATTATGTGGAGGAAAAAAGAGAAAAATACCTTACATTAGAGCTACATCCATACGTCGCCGCTTACCTCACAAAAGGTTTCCCCAGTTTGTTACTTAGATGGAAATTTAGATATAAATGTCAACTGAAACTGCTGCCCTCCAATGAGTGCCCCTTGTTGCAGGCAAGGTGGCTGAGCCGGCTTGGAGAGCGCCTGGATATAGAAGGAGCAGAGGTGATGTAATACTATAAAATATTCATTAGTTGCTCTTTAATCTTCTCAAGCTCATCTTTCATCATCACAACCCACTGCTGTATGGTTGCATGGTTGGCTTTTGATCCTATGGTGTTAATCTCTCTTCCCATCTCCTGAGCTATAAATGAAAGCTTACGGCCCTGACAGGTATCCTCTGACGCTGTCTGTTTAAAAAAAGCACAGTGGTGGCGCAGCCTCACTTTTTCTTCCGAAATATCAAGTTTTTCAAGGTAATAGATAAGCTCCTGTTCAAAACGGTTCATATCGGGCTGTATGTTTCCACTCAGTTCATTGAGCCGGTTAAGCAACCGTTCTTTAACCCCTTCGATCCTGAATGGTTCGATCTCTTCAATTTTTCGGATATAAGATTCGATCAGCTCTGTCCTCTTGAGTATGTCGCCGGCTAATTGTTTACCCTCCTGTTTCCTAAAGAGTTTGACCTGATCAATGGCCAAATCTACTCCCTGCATGATGGCCATCCACAACTCCGGATTAGGTTCGGGACTTTTGCGCTCCATTACCTCCGGGATTCCGAGAAGAACCTCAAACAAGTTTTTTGGATGATCAAATTCCGGAATCTCTTTTTTGAGTTCAACTACTTCCCGGTGGTATGCCATAAAGCGCTCCCTATTGATAAGTCGTTCTGCTACCAAATTGCCCTCGGCATAGACAAGAACCTCAATGGAACCGCGCTGCAAGCGTGATGATATTAATTGCCTTATCTCCACATCTTTGCTCTTTTGGATTAAATGACTCTTTATCCCAATATCTGCAGTTTTTCCATTGATTGAACGGATTTCGATTACAATTTTATCGCCTTGGAAGACAATTTCGGCCCTTCCGTAGCCGGTCATGGAGCTTATCATAAGAAGTGGTATTCAAAGCTCCAAAGATACGATATTTTATCCTTCTTCTGCACGTTGCAGAGATGTGGGAAATTTTATATAATTTTGACAAATAAAATAGATTAGAATCATGGTAAGAAGAAACTGCTTTTATGCTCTTTTTTGGATCTCTCTTTTTTTCCCCTACGCCTGCACGGATCACGCTAACTTATTGCAAACCATAACACAAGCTGAGTCCATAATGCAGGCACAGCCGGATTCCGCATTCACTCTTTTGAGCTCTATAGAGATGGATCGGGTTCATTCCGGAGAATTGCGGGCACACTATGCATTACTTTACACTCAAGCGTTAGAAAAAACATCTCGCCCGATCACAAGTGACTCCATCATCAACATTGCCGTTGATTACTATTCCCGCAGGAATATCCGCATTCCTATCCGAAAAGCATACGCACTTTTCTATCAGGGCTGTGTTCGTGTGCAAATGAACAACATTACAGATGCTTTTCAATCCTTTGTTCAAGCGCAGGAGTTGGCATCAGATCTTAAAGATGACTATTTATTGGGATTGGCGATGGTAAATCTTGCAGAACTTTATTGGCAGCAGTATCAGTTTGAGCAGGCATTGGAGCTGTTTAGGACAGCCATGTCAGCCTTCCAAAGGGCCGAAAAAGATAAACACGTCTGCTACACAACAATTATGATGGGGAGGCTGTTTTTGTCGCTTGATATTGACTCTTCGGCCTACTATTGCCAAGTTGCCAGAGAGATGGCAATTATGATTCAAGAAATTGAATATGAATACTTTGCAATGACAAACATGTACAATGTATACAGAAAACAGAGGGCGTTTGATCAGGCAAAAGACCTGCTTCTCCAAAGCATACAACGGTACAGCAAAGATGTCAATAAAGAAAATGAGATTTTATTGCAAATGAGTCAGTTATTTTATCAAATGAATCAATTGGATTCTGCGAGGTATTACGTCTCTTTGGTGATGCTGGACTCTTTGGAGGTTCCCAAAAAGCCCGGCGCACTCCTTCTAATGAAATTTATTGAGGAAAAATCGGGAAACCATCAGGCTGCTTTGGAATACTATACTCAATACAAAACTGTTTCTGATGAAATGATGCTGCAAAACCAGGCAGATGACCTCAAAGCTGCTGAGGCACGATATAGGCACGAAAAGCTCAGGAGTGAAAACTACGCTTTAGAAAACAAAGTTTTATCTATGATCATTGCCCTGTTGGCCTTTGCAATCATCACCTTTTTTGTTGTGGGAGAAATTGTGAGGCAATTGAAAAGGAGGGCAATGCACAGCGAAGACCGCCTGAGAAAGATGTCGATTATTCGTGAGGATGAACTGCTCGCCCGTTCACATTCAAGGGAACAACGACTCAAGCAGATTGTGGAACATCGTTTTTCGGTCATTAAGGGATTGTTAGACCTGTCTTATATCAAGGATCCGCAGTCAAATAATTTTGTGGAGCGTTTTAGGAGGACCATGGCCCTCTCCGGAAAACCTGAAGAGACCTTTTTTGCCGATTTGGTACCACTGATGAACGACTATTACTTTGGAGTAATAGATTGGTTAAAAGAACACAATCAAGACTTAAGCGATGCAGATATAGAACTGATTTGTCTGCTCTTTTATAAGTTTTCTCCCCAAGAACTTTGCGTGCTTTATGGCTTGGAGAACATAGGGGCGATCTATACCCGTTGTTCCCGCGTGGCAAAAAAACTAAAAATAGCCAAACGTGACACGATAGGCCGTTTTTTGGGGAGAAAAATAGAAGAGTTGAAGGCTAAAAAAGGCGTGTAAGAAAATATTTTTAAATATTATTGACAATATGATATTTAGCTATATGGTTGTAAGGTTCAAAAAGAGTATTTTTTCATAAACCTTTTTTAACTTTGTCCCGCAAACATAAATAAACTAAATACCTATGAAAACAAATCGCCTATTGTTACTGTCCGTACTGCTCTTTGTGGGAGCGGGTGTATTAGGAAGTGAATCCGACGCAAAATGCAAAAGCAACGTTCCCCCTACTCTCGAAGAGATTCACTTTGACTGGATCGGAGGGATGACTCCCCCCAAACCCAAGACAATATTTTTCCCTGTTCGTGCCTGGCATAACTCTAAGGACCATTCCCTGATCATAGCGCCTAATACGCAAACGGGATGGCTGACAGTATGCTTAGAAGACGAATTTGAGAACTTACTGTTAAGAGAGGTGGTGGATGGTGATGGAGGGCGCATCTCCATCAATCTTCCATTTTTGTATGATGGTTATTATCTGCTGACCATAGAGGGGGAACAACCTGATCCCTTTGTCTTGGGCGGCTGGATAAAGATTGAATAGCGAGCCCTTCGGTTAGAAATTTTTTAGGCGTCAATATTTCCTGTTGTTTTTTTGGCTACTTTTGTTGTCTAAAAACCATCATACATTAGGTCTATATGGACGAAGTCAAGACGCCTGAAGCGAGCAGGAATTTTTTGGAAGAGATTATTGAGGCTGATCTAGCCTCCGGAAAGCATCAATCAATACTCACCCGTTTCCCGCCGGAACCAAATGGATATCTGCATATTGGACATGCAAAGAGTATCTGCCTCAATTTTGGCTTAGCCCAAAAGTATGGAGGAAAGACCAACCTAAGGTTTGACGACACCAATCCCACCAAAGAAGATGTGGAGTACGTGGACTCCATTCAAGCCGATGTGCGATGGTTAGGTTTTCAATGGGCTGGTCTGTTTTACGCATCCGACTACTTTGAGCAACTCTACGAGTGGGCGCATAAGCTTATTGATGAAGGATTAGCGTATGTTGACGACCTGACGCAGGAGGAGATTCGTACCGGAAGAGGAACGGTAACGCAACCGGGCACCGAGAGCCCTTACCGGAATCGCTCAGTTGAGGAAAACCGCACACTTTTCACCCGTATGCGTGAGGGAAGGTATCTGGAGGGAGAGAAGGTGCTACGTGCCAAGATCGATATGGCCCACCCCAACATGTTGATGCGTGACCCTATCTTGTACCGTATTATTCACGCACCCCATCATCGCACCGGAGATCAATGGTGTATCTATCCCATGTATGACTATGCGCACGGGCAAAGCGACTCTATTGAAAAGATTACACACTCTATCTGCACGTTAGAATTTGATGTGCATCGTCCGCTGTACGATTGGTTTATAGAGAAGCTGCAGATATTTCCCTCTCATCAATACGAGTTTGCACGCCTAAACCTTACTTATACAGTGATGAGCAAGCGAAAACTCCTCGAATTGGTCAAAAGCGGACATGTAAAGGGATGGGACGATCCCAGGATGCCTACTATTTGCGGATTACGTCGCAGAGGCTACACGCCCGAAAGCATTCGGCTCTTTGCCGACAAGGTAGGGGTGGCCAAACGCGACAACGTGATTGACCTGGGACTGCTCGAGTGGTGTGTAAGAGAGGATTTAAACAAGCGGGCCAAGCGTTTTATGGCGATTCTCAATCCGTTAAAAGTGGTCATTACCAACTATCCAAAAGATAAAGAAGAGCTGCTTGATGTTCGAATCAACCCGGAAGATCCCGATGCCGGTATTCGCAAAGTGACCTTTTGTCGCGAAATCTACGTTGAACAGGACGACTTTATGGAAAACCCGCCCAAGAAGTATTTCCGCCTCTCCCCCGGAAACGAGGTACGACTTAAGTATGGCCATATCATCAAGTGTCAGGAGGTGATTAAAGACGCTGCCGGTAATGTAACAGAGCTTCACTGCACTTATGACCCCAACAGCCGCGGAGCCAACGGAGCGTGGCGTTCGGTAAAAGGCACCATCCATTGGGTTGCCGTTACGCACGCCCAAAATGCGGAGGTGCGCCTCTTTGATCGACTCTTTACCGAGGCCTATATGGACGGCATCCCTCAAGGTTCAGACTATAAAGAATACCTCAATACCGATTCACTAAAAATCGTCACTGCTTTGGTAGAGCCGGCCTTAGCTGCAGAGCCGGCAACCTTTCCGGTTCAGTTTGAGCGCTTAGGCTACTTTATCGCCGACATGGACGATACCTCCGGCCGCCGTGTTTTTAACCGCACAGTCACATTAAAAGATACCTGGACTAAAAAAGAAGAAAAATAGTATGATGATGAAAAGAAACCTTATTCTTATCGGCTGTATGCTTATTTTCAACAGCCTGATCGCTCAAGAACTCTACACGCCCACCCCCGAAAACCTGGAAGCAAGGAGGTGGTTTGAACAAGCCCGCTTTGGGATGTTTATCCACTGGGGCGCCTCCAGCGTCTTGGGCCATGGAGAGTGGGTGATGAACAGCAGAAATATTCGCGTAGAAGAGTACCGTAGACTTCTCAACTTTTTTAATCCCATTGATTTTGACGCCGCAGTCTGGGTGCGGACAGCAAAAAATGCCGGAATGAAGTACATCACCTTTACCTCACGCCACCACGACAGCTTTAGCAACTGGGATACGCAACAGTCTGATTGGAAGATTACCAACACCCATTTCAAAAGAGATGTGCTCAAAGAGTTGGCTCAGGAGTGCGAAAAACAGGAGATGAAACTCTCTCTGTACTACTCTACGCTGGATTGGTTTAGAAGCGACTACCCCTACGAAACGGGACGAACCGGCAAAGGCGCCGGGCGCACCCAACCAAGCGACTGGGAGAGCTACTTTGCCTTTATGAAGGCGCAACTTACAGAGTTACTCACCCAATACGGCCCCATTGCATGTATATGGTTAGACGGACACTGGGATCAGTTGGACAACGATACCGATAAGGAGGCAAACTCCAAGATCGATTGGCATTACAATGAGTTGTACGCGCTCATCCATCAATTGCAGCCCCATTGCCTGATTGGAAACAACCACCACCTGACACCCTTTCCCGGAGAAGATATTCAAATATTTGAACAAGACCTTCCCGGAGAGAATACAATAGGCCTGAGCGGTCAAACGGTGTCGGATCGGCTGCCTCTGGAGACGTGCGCCACGATTGGCAGCGCATGGGGATACAACATGACCGATCGCGCACACAAATCCGTAAAGGAGCTTATCCATTTATTGGTAAGGGCGGCCGCCTATAACGGAAACCTTTTGCTCAATGTGGGACCAATGCCCAATGGGGAGATTCAGCCTGAGTTTGTCTCTCGTTTAGAGAAGATAGGCGCATGGATGAAAAAGTATGGAGAGACGATCTACGGAACTCAGGGTGGATTTATCAAACCACAGGAGTGGGGCGGAATTACCCAAAAAGAGGGAAAGTATTACATCCACATCCTGTCCAGACCCCAAGGGGATGCATTGCTCTTTAATTTTCCCACCAATGTTCGCGAGGTGACGGTATTTGACACCGGCCAGAAGCTATCGTGGGTGCGTACCAAAAACGGTCTGACTGTGATCGACCTTTCTGACTGCCCTTTTCAGGAGTACGATACGATTATTGTTGCAAAATGAGTTAGTTTACTCAGTACAGAAGCGAAACAAACGAAGTAAGTCATCTTCGCTGGAAAAGTTTACGGGCAGTTTTTTGAGGTACTCTTCGAGCCCTTGTCTTTGTTTGCCAAAGACCTTGTTAAAGGCCTGTTTATTGGCCACGCGGTATTTGCCGCCGGCGTAGATGAAATAGGTATGTATCTTTGTATAGGTCTTCTCGTCGGCAAGGGTCAAACTGGTCAAACCTTGGTCTGTAGTTATAGAAGAGTAGGTGTCGATTGATGTCGTTGAAGAGACTGTTCCGTATGCGCCCACTTTTTTTACATCGCCCAGTCGGTATCTCCTGTGAATGAGGAGCTCAATACCAAGGTCATCTGCTAAGACTTCTAGATAACCTTTAGAGGTTTGTTTAAAAAAATGGCCCGGAAAAACAACCGCATGGGCGTTGCTTTTAAGTACAAGTATTTCACCGGCAGGATCAATAAACTCCATTTGACCTGATAAGGCGTTGTAGTTCATTTTTGCTACGATTGTTTCGTTCTTGAGCAAAACGCGTGCGGTCATAAATTCAGGAAATAAGTAATTGGATCTCAGTAGATTATTTATATCTTCCCCAGCTTTTACAACAACATGATCTTGACAGGTTGATTCTATTCCGATCAAGAGTAAGGCAGACAGGATAACTATTCTTTTCATAGGTATAAGTATTAAGATATTTTGCTGCAAAAAATGTGCCGCTTATCGAATAAAAAAGCAGGCGACACCCATTACACACAACAGCGCCCCGAGTACCTCAATCAACTTAGGTTTTTGTTTGTAGATAATGGCATATGGAATCAGGATCAAAATGGGTACGGTGGCCATAATGGTAGATGCGATTCCCGTATGGGTGTACCTTACCGCCATTAAGGAGAGCGACACGCCCAAAAAGGGCCCAAAAAATGAACCGCCAAAGGTGGCCCACATCCCTTTACGATCGCGTACAGCCTTCATTAACCTGTGGCCGCGACCGGTAATCAAAATAATGAGGACAAATCCCAAAATCCCGGTGATCACGCGCATCAAAGTGGCGGCAAAAGGGATGTAGTTGCCCAATAATCCGGTCGCTCCCAAGCTCTGTTCATAATAGAGCATCCCCTTTTTACTCAGCACAATGCCCAAGCCTTGTCCCAAGGCGCCGCCAAAGGCCAGGAGGATGCCGCGCAGAGGGAGATGGAGTGTGAGTTTCTTGCTTTTGTGTTCGCCGGAGGGGCGTTTTAAGACAGAAATGGCGATACCGGTGAGCGTGATAGCCATACCCACCAAACCCATAAGCCCCGTCTGTTCGTCCAAGAGCATAAAGCCAAAGAGCGCAGCAAAAGGTGGGGCCAACGTCATGATCAATTGAGAGAAACGCGACGTAATCAGGGTATAGGAGTAGAAGAGGCAGAGGTCTCCAAAAACAAAGCCGACCAATCCGGAGAGCGACATCCACATCCACGTTTTGGCGTCGGCCCCCATGGGGAGAAATTGTCCCGAAGTGATGAATAGCAGGGCGCTAAGCATCACTCCGGCAAAGAGTAAGCGGATCAGGTTCACTTGCAGTGAACCAATCCGCTTTCCTGCATACTCAAAAAAGAGGGCGGTACACGTCCATGAGCAGGCTACTGCAATCGCAATGCACTCACCAATGTACGTCATAGAGACTCTTTAAGTAATTTATAGCCGGCGTCAGAGGCCTTTACCGTTTTCCCGTTTTTGAGAAAGAGG
>WQYK01000033.1 GCA_009781275.1 Bacteroidales bacterium
ACCTATGGTACAAAAAGCCAAAACCTTTTTGCGCGATTCCAAAAGCGCACGCTGGATTGTGTTGCTCTGCCTTGCAATCCCCATGTTTGCCTCCTACTTCTTTGACGACATCTTTTCCACCATTAGCCATATCTTCAAGAATCCGGAAATACTCGATTTAGCTTGGAGTTCAAGTGATTATGGATTTTATGGAGGCGCATACTCACTATTGTGCGTATGGGGCGGATTGGTCATCTGCGGTATGTTGTTGGATAAATGGGGCGTACGCTTTACTGGTTCACTATTTGTGGGCTTAATGGTGGCCGGATCGCTGCTTGTGGCCTACTCCATTTCTGAATCGTTTGCACAGAGCAGGCTTTATGTGACCATGGGCTCATTCTTCCCAAAGCCCTCATTGGCATTAGCTTATGCCGGATGCGCCATTTTTGGTCTGGGCAGCGAGATTGCGGGAGTCGCCGTTACGCGATCCATTGCCAAATGGTTTAAAGGAAAAGAGATGGCGTTGGCCATGGGACTTCAGTTGGCTTTGGCACGTTTAGGTACGGCTACAGCGCTGATTTTGGTACCCAGGTTAGTTGATACATCGTTGGACTTTATTCCTTTTGCCCAAACCAGTAAGCCTGCCGCTATAGGCATGATTTTAATGTTGGTGGCCGTGGTGGTATGGTCTGTTTTCTTGTTGATTGACAGAACTTTTGACCGTCAAGTGGCCGAAGAGCGCAAGAGCAGTAATGTAAAAGAAGATAAGTTCAAATTTTCCGATATCTTTAAGATACTGGGGAATAAACACTTCATATTAATATCCCTCCTTTGCGTCTTCTTCTATTGTTGTATCATCTCTTTCAGACGATTTGCGACTTCGATCATCATTCCGCAATTTGGCATTGATAGCGTCCTTGCTGCAGATATGGTGGCGCTGATCCCCTTTAGCACGATTATCTTTACACCGCTATTTGGCTCATTGGTAGATTTTAAAGGGAAGGCTACACGCTTTATGCTCTTAGGTTCGGCCTTAGTACTCTTTGCGCATCTGATCATTGCTTTTGCCCCCGGTATGGCTATATTCGGATACATAGGACTTGCCGTTCTGGGAATTGGTTATTCGTTAGTACCTGCCGCCATGTGGCCTTCTGTACCCAAAGTCATTCCTGAGAAGAACTTAGGCACCGCGTACTCCTTAATATATTGGATACAAAACATGGGCATGTTGATTGTCCCCATTTTTGTAGGGTTGATTATCAAAGGCACAGTTGACAGAATTGGCGATGCCAAACAAGCCGCTGTGAACGCAGAGTACCTCTTTATCTTTTTAGCGATTGTAGCGGTGGGCGTTGCCTTTATTTTAATGAAGTCCTCCGATGCAAATCCCCAGCTAAAATTGGACGTCCCCAACAAACAAAAGAAAGCTTAATATTGTCAACTTTAAATTTTTACTGATATGACTCAAAAAACACAAACTCTTTTACGCGACAACAAGAGGCTCAGATGGATGATTCTCCTTTTTGTTGCTTTGACCATGTTTGCCGTCTACGTGGTGTCCGACGTATTTTCTCCGCTTAAAACGATGCTCGAAGCTCAAAACGGGTGGAACAGCAAAGAGTATGGACTCTTTGCCAGCGCCTACTCCCTGTTTAACGTCTTTTTGGGAATGTTGATTCTTGGAGGAATACTGCTCGATAAGAAAGGCATACGTTTTACCGGATTGATCTCATGCTGCTTGATGATAGTGGGTATCTCCTTTAAATACTGGGCGGTATCCAATCCGGCATTGATTGATAGCACCATGAACATCTTTGGCACAGAGTATAAACTTCAGGTTGTCTACGCTGTTTTAGGATTCGCCGTATTTGGGGTTGGAGCCGAAGTGATCGGCATCAGCGTCAGCAAAGCCATTGTAAGGTGGTTCAAAGGAAAAGAGCTGGCTCTTGCCATGGGCTTGCAGCTCTCTCTTGCCAGACTTGGCGCTGCCGGCGCCCTCTCGATCTCTCCGATCATTGCCAGAGCTACGGGACAGGTAAGCACCCCCGTTCTGGTGGGGCTTTGCCTCCTGGTACTTGGAGGACTTTGCTTTGCGATATACTCCATTTACGACAAAAAATTAGACAAGCAGATAGCTCAGGAAACTACCAAAGAGGAGTCTTCATTCAGCATAAAAGATATGGGCGCTATCCTTAAAAATCCGGGATTTTGGCACATTGCTATGTTGTGCGTGCTCTTCTATTCGGCGGTATTCCCATTCCTAAAATATGCATCTGATTTAATGGTCAATAAGTTCTCAGTTGATCCGGAGCTTGCGGGTTTTATCCCCAGTATGCTGCCCTTTGGAGCGATCATCCTCACTCCTCTCTTTGGGGGCATATACGACAAGATCGGCAAGGGGGCAAACCTCATGATACTGGGAGCGGTGTTGATCACAACCGTTCATGTACTCTTTGCCGCTCCTTTTGTGAATCAATGGTGGATGGCAGTGATATTGATGATCGTGCTTGGCATAGGATTCTCCTTGGTTCCATCGGCCATGTGGCCCTCTTTGGCAAAAATAATGCCCGAAAAACAATATGGAACAGCCATTGCCCTTACGTTCTTCATTCAAAACATAGGACTTTGGGGCGTGCCCTTTTTAATCGGCTGGGTGCTTGACACATATTGCATTATCGGCACTAGAGCGGTTGACGCTATAACCGTTAACAGTTACGACTACACCCTGCCCATGACCATATTTGCCATTGTGTGCGGCTCTTCGATTGTTGTTGCCATATCTCTTAAGCGCCTTAACAAAAAGCGAGGCTACGGATTGCAGGAGGCGAATATTAAGAAAGGTTAGCTCTTACTTGTACAGGTAATATTTTTGAGATTTTTCCCTAAAAGCCTCATTATCCTTATACCAATACTCCTTGATGTTTTCAAAACGATAGCCTTTGGAGAACTCATTGTAGATATAATCGGCCCCGCACACCAAATTCCACATGCGTATGCGGCTGGGGGCGAGTTTAAAGAAGTCGTATTTGGGGTTCATGTCGTAGATTTCCTGCATGATGTAGAACTGAATGTCGGAGAGCGCCACCTCTTTGTAGTCGGTAATGTGGATTTGAACCCCCTGATAGTCCATGTCTTTTCCAACTGAGTAGTAGGGTTTGATGTAGATGGGCCTAAAGTGAACGCCTGATAAGCTTAAATTATTGAGACGGTTAGCTAAGACTTCTGCTTGAATGGAGTCTGTGGCGACCAATTGAAAAGGGAGGGTGTAACCCACCCCGATGGAGACCACGTTCAACTCTCCAAGAATGCCTGTGGTGACGTAAAAGTGAGAGGAGGCGGCTTCGGGCACGTGGGGTGATGTGAGTATCCAATGGAGACCGGTCTGGGTAAAATTCATGCTGCGTTCCCAGCCTTCCATGGGTACCACGGTGAGGTTGCATTTGCGGGACAACATACCCTCTTCATTGAGCATCATGGCCAACTCTCCGCAGGTAAGACCATAGACATAAGGGATTTTAAACTGACTGACAAAGGAGATATTTCCATCTTCTGTAAGGCATCCCTCCACCTTCTCACCACCCAAGGGGTTGGGTCGATCAAGCACGACAAACTCAATGCCGTATTCGGCACACGCCTCCATTACTAAGCCCATGGTGCTGATATAGGTGTAAGAACGGCAGCCAATGTCTTGAATGTCATATACCAATACATCAATTCCCTCCAACATCTCTCTGGTGGGTTTGCGCGTGGATCCGTAGAGCGAAAAAACCGGAATGCCCGTTTTTTCATCTTTGGCGTCTGCTATTTTATCCCCAGCCCGAACGTCGCCACGTACGCCGTGCTCCGGCCCGTAAAGGGCTACAAGCGCCACGTTTTCAGCTTCAAATAGAATATCCACCGTGCTTTTTAGAAAACGATCTACACCAGTGGGATTGGTTACCAAACCCACCCGTTTGCCCTCCAGGGCGTCAAAGTTGCGCTCTCTAAGTACGTCAATACCTAACTTGACTACCGACTGTGCCGGTATGTGGGCGCAGGCGGCAATGAACAATCCGAATATCAAAACGATCTTTTTCATCTGTTTGTTATTTTTAATTTGTTTTACTTTCACTCTTTTTCCCAAACGTCGGGTCAATCTTTAGAAGCGCAACCAAAATAAATCCGGGGATGGTGCAAAGGCACACCCAGAGAAAGAAGTGTTGGTAGCCAATAAACTCCTGAATTTTTCCGGCAAACATACCGGGCACCATCATGCCTAGAGCCATAAAACCTGTACATATAGCATAGTGCGCTGTTTGCAGTTTTCCCCGGGAGATGTAGATGAGGTAAAGCATAAATGCAGTGAATCCAAATCCATATCCAAATTGTTCAACCGCTACACCCGAACAGATGGCAAAGAAATTCTGCGGCTGGGCGTAGGCAAAGTAGACGTAGATGAGGTTGGTGACGTTGAGTGCGAGTACCATGGGCCAAAGCCACTTCTTTAAGCCATCTCTGGAGGCCACAATTCCTCCCGAAATGCCGCCTAAAGTAAGGGCGATTATTCCAACTGTGCCGTAAACAAAGCCAACACTTTCGGTTTCCATGCCAAGACCCCCTTCCGCTCTGTCGCTCAACAGAAAGAGCGGCGCAATTTTGATGAGCTGCGCTTCGGCCAGTCGGTAAAGGAGGATAAATGACAATGCCAAAATAATTCCTCTCTTTTTAAAAAAATCGCCAAAAGTGGAGAAGAAACCAAGGGCAATGTTTTTGTTGGGATTGGGTTGGTCTACTGCCGGTCTTGGCAAGACGAAGTAGTGATAAACGGCAATAAGGACAAAGAGCACCGCAACGCCGTAAAAGGTGTAGCTCCATGCCTGGGCTATGGAGGGCATCAATTTCTCTAACCTTCCGGCCACCATCACCAGAGCGCCTTGTCCCATAACGAGGGCGATTCGGTAAAAGGTGCTGCGGATACCTACAAAAAACGACTGTTGGTGCGAATCCAAGGCGAGCATGTAAAAGCCGTCTGCGGCAATATCGTGTGTGGCGGAGCTAAAGGCAAGGAGCCAAAAAATGGCCAAAGTACTTTGCAAAAAATAGGGGGCGGGAATGCAAAAGGCAACGCCGGCCAATGCCACGCCCATAATGAATTGCATCGTTACCGTCCACCAACGCTTGGTCTTAAACATGTCTACAAAGGGGCTCCAAAAGGGCTTGATGACCCATGGCAAATAGAGCCAGCCTGTGTAGAGAGTGATGTCGGCATTGGACAATCCAAGTTGTTTGTACAGGATGGCCGAAACGGTAGTGGCCACTACCACATAGGGTATGCCTTGCCCAAAATAGAGCGATGGAATCCAGTACCAGGGGGATTTTTTATTAGCCATTGGTTAATAGTGTTTGATGATTTGACTTCCGGAAAAATAGTGCATCAAAATGGAGCGGTAGTTGTAGCCGGTGGTGGCCATTACTGCGGCGCCAATCTGACAGAATCCCACGCCGTGGCCCCAGCCTGCTCCGGTAAGGGTAAAGCCATCAGGAGTTTTGTCCACCACAAAGGCAGAGCTGTAGAGGTGCGATTCGGAGAGCGCTTTGCGAATCAGTAACTCTTTTCCAATCACAAGCGTTAGTTTGCTTCCTACGACTTTGAGCCGTGTAATCCTGCCGGAGGTACCTCTTTCTAATGGAATGATGTCAAAAATAGTGCCAAAATCAACCTCAAGGCGGCGTCTGATCAGGTCGGATAGTTCGTCAACTGTATAGAAGACGCTCCAGCGGTAGAACTTGGTGGTTTCCTGGTCATAGCTATTGAGTACTTGGGTGAGAACGGCCTGGTCGTTTGTGTTGCAAAAAGCGGGTGGAGCGCTCCGTATCCACGCCTGGGCAACAGCTTCTTGTGTCAGGTCGGGCAGAGGAGTGGTAAGGTCTTGGGCTTTACCGTCGTATCCTTTGGATAAATAGGGATATTTTACAGGTTCCCAATTGTTTTGGAACTCTTCAAAAACGCCTCCGCAACATTTGGAGTAGCGGGTGTCACAGATTGCTTTATGGCTGATGAGCACCTCGCCCAATGTCTCCAAAACGGCTTTGGTTACGGCTTCAAGTGATTGGGAAGCACGAGTAATCCCTTGATATCGTTGGCAGTGATCATCTGCGCAGACATCAAAATTTTGGTGATCTTCTCGGTCCCACCAACGTATCCACTCGAGATCGGTTTTGGTATTGCTCACATATGTAGCGTCCGCTATTTCAATCGCATGACGTTTTTCGATTTGGGACAACAACCAACTTCTGGAGATGACCGCATGAGCTTTGAGCAGCTCAATGGAGCTAATAGCGTTCATCTCCGAGGCAATGACGCTGATCAGGTAAGTGTCTATGGACAATGTATTTATGGCTGTAATCATCTCATCTTCTACGATAAATTCAAGCAATCCATTAAATTGCTGGTCTTCTTTTCGTTCCCAATGAAAGTTGATGCCAATGACTACATCTCTTAATATGAAGGTGTTGTCTTCTCCGGTAGGAGTGAAGCTGATTTTTTTGTGGGACTGGCCGTCAAACTCGATAAGTCCGTTTTTGTAGTGTACTTGTTGCTCTCCCGTGTAGGTTTTACCGGAAAAGAGATAGTTGCCTTCTAATTTAAAGTTGATAAAAGGCTGAAACATAATGCCGACAGAGATGGTTGGTGACATGATTGATTATGAGATTTGAGTAAATATATCCGATACATCTGCAGCGGTGAGCTTGCAGAAATCTTTTTCTAATGGGGTAATGAGAACGCCTCCCAGGTCAATGGTGCCGGGGGTGAGGAGGATGTTGGCATCGCCTGTGGCAAAGAACTGGGAGGGGCGGTGGCGTTTGCGGGGGAAGATCACTATATAATAGGTATGCTCCGTTTTCCAGCAAAGCAGGTTGAGCATCGGTTCGGGCTCCTGATGGAGGTAAGTGGTGGCGGCATCGATTTGGTCAGTTGTAAAAACTAAGGCGGGTACGGGATAATGGGCAAAAGAGGCGCCACTTTCGACCAAAGATTGGATGGGTAGGAAGCCTTTGTTGCCGGCCTGAAAGTGAAAATGGTCGGGTGCTGATGCGCCGCTTTTGGGGCCGTTGTAGAAGAGGATAAAGTCGGGTAGCAGCTCTGCCAATTCGAGCATGTCGTTTACGCGTCCAGATATTTGTTGGTCGTTGTGGTGGCGATCGGGGATGGTGAGGTGGCGGGGGAAGATGGGGTAGGGGTTACACAATATAAAGTATTCGTTTCCGCTTTGTGCTGTAAAGGGCAGTGTTTCCTGCTCGGGTGGCAGGTGGTGGCGGCAGAGAAAGCATTTTCGATTCTGAATGGATTGTGGGTCGGTTTGGGCTGCTGACGAACCAATGCGCGCAGGGTTAAATTGGACGATAAAATCGAATCCGTTAATGGATAACGTTTTTGTTTTGATTTGGGTTAAGGCGGCGTAGTTTGCTGCGGCAAATGGCCACGTTGTGGTTTGCCTGTTGAGCAGTTGTATCACTTGGGTGTTGAGGTGCATTGTCTGCTTGGTGATGAATGAGGGCGGGGGTGAACCCCGCCCCTACATTGTGTTGTTTAATTGTTTCCGTGCTTGCAGTTCCCAGGTGCGGATGCGGTCTTTGTAGAGGTTGTGGGCGTTTTGCTTAACGATGTCGAGGGCGGAGTCGGAGTTGCCGTCCCAGCGGCGGCAGCAGTAGACAACTTCGTAGACCCGGCCAATCTGGTAGTGGCGCGAGAAGCGGAGTCCTAAGGCGTAGTCTTCTCCGTAGCTGGTGTTGGGTAGTTTGATCTCACGTAGCATGGGGGTGTAGAAGGCGCGAGGCGCTCCAAGTCCGTTTATACGTAGTGCGTTGTTGCGTCCGTTGTCGGGTGTCCACTCCGCGTGGTCTATAATGCCGGGGGGAATGGTCTCCATCTCAAAGTTGGTCATGCGGTAGGTGCCCACTACCATGGCGCAGTTTTGCTCGTAAAAAGCGGTGACCATTTTGGTGAGGGTGGTTTCGTCGGCATAGACGTCGTCGCTGTCTAATTGGATGGCAAATTTGCCGCATTTGGGGTGGTGAACGCCCATGTTCCAGCATCCGCCGATGCCTAAGTCGTGGCGGTCGGGAATGACGTGAATAAGACGGGGGTCTGTTTTGTATTTGGCGATCAGTTCGGTAGTGCCGTCGGTGGAGTGGTTGTCTACAATAATCAGGTTAAAGGGGAAGTCGGTTTGTTGGATCAATACCGATTTGATGGCGTGTTCTATGGTTTTGATGCGGTTGAAGACGGGGATGATCACTGATGCTTCGTATTCAAAAGTGGTCTCTTGAAACTTAATGGGGGTGAAGTTTGGTTCTAAGTATCCGCCTACGGCTTTAAGGTGCTCGGTGCACGCTTTTTCCATGTCGATTTGTACGGCGCGGTTTTTGGGGTCGACGTAGTCAAATATCTTTTGACCCGATTTGCGGGTGTCGGTTTCTACCTCTGTGTAGAGGTATTCGTTGATGTGCACAATGGGGGCGATTCTAGAAACGGCTAAGCGGAGGTTGTAGAGTCCGGCAAAGGGATAATCGCCTTGGGTTTGCGCTACGGCGCTTTTGAGCGCGCTGCTGCGGTAGAGCAACAGCGACCCAAAGTTAAAGTCGTCGCGCAGGCTCCCCTCTTGGCAGGCGATGAGGGGCATGGCTCTGCGATTGCCTTCAATAAGCTGGTAATGGTCTGCGTAGAGCATGCCGGCTTTGCTGTCGTCTGCTAAGCCAAGGAGGCGTTCTAAAGCAAAGTAGCCGATGTTGAGGGTGGAGTGTTTGGTGTAGAGGAGCGCATACTCTGTATCGCAATGGTGTGCGATTTGGGATATGGTTTGGCTTGAGGTGAGGCTATTGATTTTGATGATTGGGTAACCTAAAGAGAGAACATCGTTCTCGTCCATTACAAGGAGGTATATTTGTTCGACACAAGAAAAGGCTTTGAGTTCGTGAATAGTAGGCGCTACCTGTTCTGCATTGATAGCGGGGATAAAGCAGTTGAGTTTTTTCATTTTTTTACTTTTGTTTGCAAGGGTTGTGATTGTTCTTTAAAAAATTCTTCTTGTAAGTGTAAGGCGTCTTGGTCGGCTTTGACAGCCTTGATCAGCTCTGTTAGTGATTGGGTGCGTGACGCCAACCCAAGCTCCCCAATGGCAGCATTGGCGTCTTTGGCATCTCCGGCATAGTGATTGGGGAATTGGGCATACCACCAAATACCGGTTTGAACAGCCGGAAAATCTTTTTTGAGCGGCAATTGGTTTAGGTCTTCTCCCGACTCGGTATTAGCGAGTTCGATCTTTACAAGATCGGGACGAATGGCCAAAATGGTGCTGGTCTCAACCTCTCCGGCATGTCCATCAAAGCTGGTCTTTCGCATGGCAGCGATCGTCTTTTGTGTTTCGGGGTCGGTAGATGGCATAACAGCATACACCACATAGTCTCTTGGCGAGGCCAACTGGACTTGGCAAAAATATTGTAAAAATGCATTATTCCCTCCGTGCCCATTTACGAGGATAATCTTCTTGATCCCATTCCGTGCGATCTCTCTGCACGTTTCGTCAAGCAACATATAGAGCAACTCCGCACTATAGGCAACTGTGCCAGGTTGTTGTTTGGCTTCAAAGATTTGTCCGGCATAATAGAAGGGAAAAACAATACAATACTCCTGTTGTGCAGCCCTAAGACTGACCTCGCGGGCAGAGAAAACATCTGTCCCCAAAGGCAAATGCGGGCCATGCTTCTCCAACACGCCCATAGGAACAAGGCACACGCCTTGAGATTGTTGAACAGCTAAAGCAAAGTCCGGAGCAGTAAGCTCTTCCCAGGCAACAGGGAGCTTTTGGGCAAAGGATGCTGCCGATAAAAACAGCAGGGTGAGGGTGGTGAGTGTGCGCATGATTTTAGGTTAGGTTACAATGATATTGCAAAGATGTGCATTTTTTTTGCAATAACTATACAGACTTGTCATGTAAATCGACCTCCACCTTCACTTCCCCATTCCCCATCCTGACACAAAGCGTCTGCCCCAGACTCACCTCCATTTGAATAATCGCCTCCGACAAGGGGTCTTCCAAATGGCGCTGAATGGCTCGTTTTAAGGGGCGGGCGCCGTATTGCGGGTCGTATCCCTGCTCGGCAACAAAATGTTTGGCGTCGGGGTCAATTTCTAAGCGGTAGCCGGCGCGTTCAAGGCGTTTGTAGAGGTCGTTTAGCTCTATGTCAATGATTTGGAAAATGTCTTCTTTGTTGAGGGGCCTGAAAAGGATTTGCTCGTCTACGCGGTTGAGAAATTCGGGACTAAATGTCTTTTTTAGTGTTTTTTGTATGATGTTTCGACTATTCTCTTCCACATTCCTTTTTGTAGCGTTTGAAAAACCGACTCCTTGTCCAAACTCCTTGATTTCGCGGCTGCCGATGTTGGAGGTCATGATCAGGACGGTATTTCTAAAGTCGACTTGCCGGCCGTTGCTGTCGGTGAGGCGACCCTCGTCAAATACTTGTAAAAGAAGATTGAAAATGTCGGGGTGCGCTTTTTCGATTTCATCTAAGAGCACTACGCAGTAGGGCTTATGTCTCACTTTTTCGGTAAGCTGGCCTCCCTCTTCATATCCGACGTATCCGGGAGGAGCGCCAATGAGGCGGCTGACGGCAAATTTCTCCATATACTCGCTCATGTCGATGCGCACAAGGTTGTCGACAGAGTCAAAAAGATATTCGCTGACCACTTTGGCCAATTGTGTTTTTCCTACGCCGGTGGGGCCAAGAAATATGAAGGTGCCAATGGGTTTATTGGGGTCTTTGAGCCCCGCGCGGTTACGCAGAATGGCGCGCACCATGCGATCTACCGCTTCGTCTTGTCCAATGATCAGATTTTTTATTACTTCTGGCATTTTGATCAGACGCTTACTCTCCGATTCGGCCACGCGACTGATGGGAACGTTGGCCATCATGGAGACCACTTCCGCCACTTTTTCTTCATCAACAGTTTGACGTATAGTCTTCTCTTCTTCTTCCCAGCTGGTCTGCAATGTTTCTAACTCCTTCATGATTTGCCGCTCCGTAGAGCGAAGCTGTTCGGCCTCGCCAAAAGAGCCTAATGACACCACTTTTCGTTTTTGAATACGAAGTTCATCCAAGCGATGTTCCATCTCTTGAATTTGCAGAGGAACTTTGATGTTGGCCATGTGCACCCTTGAGCCCGCTTCATCCATGGCGTCAATGGCTTTATCGGGAAGGCATCGATCTGTAATATATCGTTGAGTTAGATAGATACACGATTTGAGCGCAAGATCGGTATAAGAGACTTTGTGGTGGCCTTCATATCGTGACTTGATGCTGTTTAGGATTTCAAGCGTCTCTTCAAAGTTAGTGGGCTCTACCATCACCTTTTGAAAACGCCTCTCTAAGGCGCCGTCTTGTTCAATAAATTCGCGGTACTCATCTAAAGTGGTGGCCCCTATGCACTGAATCTCACCGCGGGCAAGGGCGGGCTTGAGCATGTTGGCGGCGTCTAAAGAGCCAACGGCGCCCCCAGCGCCTACCAGTGTGTGGATTTCATCAATAAATATAATGATATGCGGATTGTTACGCAGTTCTGTCAACACCGATTTGATCCGCTCTTCAAATTGTCCGCGGTACTTTGTGCCTGCAACCAACGATCCCAAATCTAAAGAGATAACCCTCTTGTTAAGAAGCATACGGGATATCTTCTTTTGGGCGATTCTAAGGGCAAGCCCCTCAACAATGGCCGATTTTCCTACTCCGGCTTCGCCAATGAGTACAGGGTTATTCTTCTTACGCCGTCCCAAAATCTGCGCCAAACGCTCAATCTCCTTTTCGCGTCCCGATACCGGATCGAGCTTATCTTGCATAGCCGCTTTGGTGAGGTCAAGGCCAAAGTTGTCTAAAGCAGGTGTATCGCTCTTGGGCTTAGCGGGAGGATTCTCTTTGGGAGTGTTTTTGGTGCTCTTTGATGGATCGGCTTCGGGTTGGGGCTCGTCCGGATGCGTCACGTCCGGGCTGCTTCCTACCGGGATGGGTAATGACGCTTTGGAGCGAAATCCTTCGTAGGTAACTCCTTGTTCTGCCATGAGAATAACCACAATGGAATCATAGTTTTGCAAAATTGCTAACAAAAGATGAACGGCGTCCGGAACCGTTTTTTGAAGTTTCTGGGCTTCCAAAAACATCATTCTAAGCGCTTTTTCTGCCGGTTTGGAAAATCTTATCCGATTTGCCTGCTCATAAGGAATCATCTCTCCTATTTGGAGGCGGGTTTCGATACTGCTTTTAAGTGTTCGTTCGCTAATCCCCATATAAGAGAGGATACGGTGGGCATCGTTTTGTCCATGGCGAATCATGCCCAGAACAAAGTGATCAGGGGTGATAATTAAACTACCCAATCGCATCGCTTCTTCCCGGCTATATGATAGAATATCATTAAGTTCGTTTGATAA
>WQYK01000034.1 GCA_009781275.1 Bacteroidales bacterium
ATAGGGTTTATTTTTTCATCATTTGTTGCTTTATTCTATCTTTGCGAATTATATCATTTTGATTATGGACTTTAAGCGATTTAAGCAGTTAGACCTGTGGGTCGGCGTGGTGGTTTTTTTGGTTGCCGCGTTCACTTATTTATCTACCATTGAGCCTACGGCAAGTTTTTGGGACTGCGGCGAGTTTATCGCCTCGTCTTACAAATTAGAGGTAGGGCATCCTCCGGGGAATCCCACTTTTCAAATCATTGCCCGTATTTTTACCCTTTTTGGGGGCAAGGAGCAAGCGGCCATTTTGGTCAACATCATGAGCGCGCTCTGTAGTGCACTCACCATCCTTTTCCTGTTCTGGAGCATCACCCATTTGGGACGCAGGATTATTGAGCGCAATAGAGAGTCGCTTACCCTTGGCAATGTGATTGCCATTTTGGGAGCCGGAGCGGTGGGAGCCTTGGCATATACCTTCTCCGACACTTTTTGGTTCTCTGCGGTGGAGGCAGAGGTATACGCCATGTCGTCCCTCTTTACGGCGGCGGTCGTTTGGGCCATGCTCAAGTGGGAACAGGAGGCCGACCAACCCTATGCAAACAGGTGGATTGTGTTGATCGCCTATCTTATGGGGCTTTCCATAGGGGTTCATCTCCTTAATTTGCTGACCATTCCTGCGTTGGCCTTTGTCTACTACTATAAAAAATATACATATAGCCGAAAAAGCTTTATCTACGCTTTTATCATTGGCGTAGTCATACTTGCAGTGGTGCTATGGGGAATCATTCCATGGGTTCCTAAAATCGCTTTTTGGTTTGACCTCCTGTTTGTCAATGTATTTGGTTTTGGTTTTAATACCGGAACCGCTTTCTTTATGATCGCCCTCTTTGCGCTCTCCTTTTGGGGCCTCTTTTACACCTATAAGAGAGGCAAGGTACTGTGGAATACGATTCTCCTTTGCTTTACCGTCATCATGATCGGCTACTCATCTTTTGCCATGATCCTCATTCGCTCTTCTGCCAACACCCCTACCAACGAAAATCAGCCCGACAACCCTTACTCCCTGATGCGCTACTTGGCGCGCGACCAGTATGGCTCCAATCCATTGATCTACGGAGAGACATTTGCTTCCACATACTCATTAGAGACGCCCACCATTTTCACCAAAATGGGCGACAAGTACAAACGCGTACCCGGGTCTTTAAAAAGCGTATATGACAGCGAAACACTCACATTTTTCCCACGAATGTGGAGCAGTGCAGACTCACATGTGAGTTTTTATGAGACCTTATATACCGGAGGAAAAGGAAAAACGATACCGGGACAAACCAAAAAAGCGCCCTATTTTAAGGATAATCTTGCCTTTTTCTTTGACTATCAGATTGACTGGATGTATTTACGCTACTTTATGTGGAATTTTGCGGGCAGACAGAACGATTTTCATGCCACCCATCCGGGAGATCCTTTGCGCGGAAACTGGGAAAGCGGTATTGGTTTTATCGACAGGTGGCGCCTGGGGGATCAGCGTGAAGGCCCCGACTATATTGTAAACAACAATGCCAAGAATCACTTTTACTTTCTGCCCCTGATTTTGGGTCTGATCGGGCTCTTTTATCAATATGCAAGAGACAAGCGAAATACATGGATTGTGTTTCTCCTCTTTTTCCTGACCGGCCTTGCCATTATTATCTTTCTGAACCAAACGCCGCTTCAACCCAGAGAGCGGGACTACGCTTACGCGGGGTCATTCTACGCCTTTGCCATCTGGATTGGTCTGGGTGTAATGGGGATATATGAATTTTTGAGAAAGAAAAAGTTGAGTCAGGTGGTCAGCGCCTCTGTGGCAGGAGCGGTGTGTCTGATTGTACCGATTCAGATGGTGAGCCAAACGTGGGACGACCACGACCGGAGTCATCGTTATACCGTCACTGATTTGGGATATAACTATATGATGACCTGCGGCCCGCAAGGCATTTTGGTGACTGTGGGAGATAACGACACTTTTCCGCTGTGGTATATGCAAGAGGTAGAGGGAGTGCGTACCGATGTACGGATTCTCAACACTTCGCTCTTGGGTACCGATTGGTATATTGACCAGATGCAGTATCAAATGTATGAATCAAAACCGTTGCCTTTTACCATTCCCAGAGATCTCTACGTGGGAGGAGCCAACGATATGCTTTTTATTGTTGACATTGTGGATGAGAGGCCGATTACTTTAAAGGCGGCAATGGATTTTGTTGCCAACCCCAAAACACGGCGTCCTCTTTTGAGTGACGAAACATTGTATTCTTATCTTCCGGCCAGAAAATTATTGATTCCGGTAAATAAAGAAAATGCAGTAAAATATGGAATCGTCAATCCTGACCATATAGACAGGGTTTTGGATACGCTTGAGTTGACCCTGTCACCGGGAAGACAACTTTTGTCCAAGCCGGAAATGATGATTCTGAACATGCTAAGTAATTATCAATGGGATCGTCCCATCCACTTCACATCAATGGGAGGAGATATCAAATTAGATTTAACCAAGTACATGCAGTTTGACGGTTTTGCATACCGGTTAGTGCCGATTTTGAGTACCAATCGCGTTGACTTTTCGTCTCAAATCGATACTGACTTTATGTACAACCAAATCATGAATGTCTATCGCTGGAACAGTTTCTCTGATCCGCGCATGCACGTAGATTACCAAAATCTGAGCACATTCTTGTCTGTGCTGAGCTTGCGCCCCATCTTTTCGCAAACAGCCCGCGCTTTGTTGGAAGAGGGGAAAAAAGAGCAAGCCATCGAAATTTTGGACAAGATGCAAGAGGTGATGAAGCACGAAATATTCCCCTTACATGTCACCATCATGTACGGAGGCATGTTCAACACCTACGCCGTTTTGGAAGCAATCGCCACATACGCCAATGCCGGCGCCAAAGATAAAGCAGAAGAGCTAAGCGACTCCTTAGCCAAAGAGTTCTTTATTGCATTAGACTTCTTTAGCCGCCCAAGCATCAACGACGACAATGAAATTCAGAATCATGTTCAACTTATATTCTACCTGATCGACACCATCGAAGCATTCAACCAGGAGAAAGCCGACGCATACGACAAACAGTTGCGCGAATGGGCCAAAGTATGGCAGGAAATGCCGTAGGGGCGTATGGCATACGCCCAATATCGGGAACGTAGGCAGGCACACGCCGTAGGGGCGTATGGCATACGCCCCTACAGCAACATATTACACCCCCGCAATTCGCTAAAAGGAATACGCCCCAACATTTCAAAGGCGTTGTCTGCGTGACACATCCCCATATCCTGCGTTTCTATAAACGAACACGAATAACGATTCGCCAAATCGATCACATTAATCCCCCCTTTCTGCCCGTATGGCAGTCGTCTGAATGGGTCGTACAGATCCCGCACATATACACGCATCCATGGAGGTGTCAAAAAGATCCCTCCCTCCTTAGAATAAGCCTGAGAGAGCATCTCTGCCATACCGTATTCAGAATAGATTTTACGCGTGCCAAATCCCTTTTCAATCCGCTCATGCAACTCAGCACGTGTAATTTCTATCCCACGCCCCTTCATCCCTCCTGTCTCAATGATTTCTAACTCAGGAAAATCGATACGATAACGCTCTATAAAATCGAGAAGGGCAAAACTCACGCCAAACAGCAGGGTGCGCACTCTCTTGTCCCGTAACATGGTAAGCTGTTGAAACAGTTCTAAATGATTATACAGATAAAACCCATTTTGAGGGGCGCCCGATTGCTGCATAAGCCCTTCTACCATATAGACCAATGAAGAACCTTGCCGTTCGGCGTACGAGGGAAGCAGCGCCAAGATGGTGTATCGCTCCGGCTCATCAAAAAAAAGGCGAAAAGCACGGCTAAAGCTCTCTTTGTAGAGCGAAATATCGGCAACGTAGTGTTGGGCCGGCGTCATGCCGGTGGTTGCGCTGCTGGTAAATACTTGTTGTACAGCATTTTTACCGCAATAAACGGGTTGAGTTTTAAAAAGTTCAATCGGCAAGAAGGGGATGTCCTTAACAGAGGCAACATCTCTATAATCAATTCCAATTAACTGTAAATAAGATTTGTATACTTCACAATGATCGATTTGAAACATAAATGTTTCAAGCGCAAATTCATCAAATTGATCGTTATTTTCAATTTTTAGGATGGGATGGATGCTATTATTTAATCTGATCATTTATAGCAAGTAATCTTTCTACATGAACCCTGGTTCCAAATAGTCTGGGGACTTTATGCTGTCCGCCCAATTGATTTTGCTGCTTTAACCATTGGCTAAAACACCCTTTTTGGAGTACTTTTACCCTAAGATGTAACATCGTTGCGTCATGGGTACGCTTGGCCTCGTAGTCCGAATTTTGCTGACAGAGCGCTCGATCTAAATCGAGCGCAAAGAGCTCTATGTCAGCAGGTAGAGCTTCAAATTCAATCAGCCATTCATGTGCTCCTTTGGTTTGGAGATCCATGAATACAGGCGCTACCGTAAACTCAGAGACGATGGCTTGATGCACCTGGCAAACCTCAGCTAATGCCTTCTCTACGTGGGTAATCATCAACTCTTCGCCAAAAGCGTTAATAAATAACTTGGTTCGTCCTGTGATCAACACCCTGTGGGGTGCGAGCGAGCTAAAACGCACCGTATCGCCGATCAGATACCTCCAGAGTCCCCCGTTGGTCGAAATCACCATGGCATAATCGATCCCTTTTTGCACGCTCTCTAACGTTTCAAAGTGAACATAGTCTCCATCCAAGGCTTCCTGCAGTCGTTTTAGAGGAATAAATTCGTAAAACACACCGCAATTGGGCAGGAGCAACATTCCTGAGTCTACCGGATCGTCCTGTAAGGCAAAAAAACCCTCCGATGCATTGTAGGTCTCCATGTAGCGCATGTCGGACGATGGGATCAGCTGTCGATAGCGCTCACGATAGGGCTCAAAATTAATTCCTCCATGCATAAAAAGCTCAAGGTTAGGCCATAGTTCTAACAAGTTTGATTTTCCTGTAATTTCGAGTACCCGACGCATCAACACAAGGTTCCAGGAAGGAACGCCGGAAAAGCTGGTAAGATTCTGGCTGCTTATATGCTTGGCGATTTGTTGAATCTTTTTGTTAAAGTCTTCCTGAAGCACTATAGACTTGGGGGGAGTTCTAAACCACTCTGCCCAGGATGGAGAGTGAGAGAGCAAAAGTGACGACAAGTCTCCATACCTTGTTTTTCCGCTGCCCATTTCGTCAATCTTGCAACTTCCGCCCAACGTAAGCGATCTCCCGCTAAATAACTTTGATTTTGGGTAGTTGTCAAAGTAGACTGCCAGGACGGTGCGCATCCCTTTTTGGTGACACAATCTAAGTGATTGTGAAGGAACCGGAATAAATTTACTTTTGGTGCCGCCGGTGCCGCTTGACTTGGCAAACCACCTGACCTTTTGGTCCCATAAAATGTGGGACTCTCCTTTTCGGGTTCGATCAATATAGGGGAGGATATCTTCGTATTGATGCAACTTCACGCGATTTTGAAAATCACAATAGTCAGAGATCGATGAAAACTGGCGTTCCCGACCAAAGAGCGTCTTTGCGCCGTGGTCAATCAGGTGCTTGAATGTCTCTACCTGAAAGGTGCAGGGGTCTTTGCGAACCGCCTCCACCTCCTTGAGTAAGTGCTTAGAAGCTACTGAGTATATGTGGGACAACGTAGACACAACGGGGGACAAAGATAGGGAAATTTTGACAATCAGTCCTCATTATTGTCCAATACATTTGTGCCTGTTTTTGTGCCAACCAATCGTCCAAAGTTTGTCAAGCCTGTTACGGTTGCATTGAGCACTGAGCAGTTGGCAATCTTGCTGTTGTGGATGGTGCCTGCGATCCCGCCGACAACATCGTTGCCTTTGATCGTGCCCTCAGCATAGCAAAGGGTTGCACTGCCTAGTGTGATACTTCCAGCCAAACCACCAACATGGCTGCCGCCATCTACCGTACCTATGGTGTAGCAGTCGGTAATGTCGCCACCTGCCCATCCCACGATGCCGCCTACAAACATTCTTCCGTTGACTACGCCTATTGTGTTGCAATTGGCCACGTTACCGTTAACAAAACCTGCAATGCCGCCGACCATGCCCCCTCCTTTGATCATGCCTGTTACGGAGCAGTTGGCTATACCGCCTCTCCAAACATAACCCGCAATGCCACCGGTATTGCCGCTACCCACGATTTCTACATCGACCAGGCCCGTATTTTTAATCATTCCCTCATATACATACCCAAAAAGGCCGGTGTAGTCAAAATCGTCATAATTAATAACCAAGCTGGTAATTGTATGGCCCCTGCCATCAAAAGTACCAACAAACGATCTATTGTTGGCACTCCCAATAGGAATCCAACCTTTTCCGGTATTCCAGGGACTCAAGTCAATAGAGTTTTTTAGAGAAATGGTTTTCCTTCTAAAATTATCTGTTCCTTTGTTTACCAAATAGGCTAATCCGGCCAGTTCATTGCGCGTGCCTATGGAAAAGTGTCTGCCGCGGTTGCTGTACCAGCTGGTATCCAGCTCCTCATGTATTACCTTGATGATTTGCTTCTCTCCATTGAAGCTTACAAAGGTAAGGATATGTATCAGGGGTTTGTCCGTGGTGTTGGCCTTTGTGACCGAGATTTGGACTTCATAGCCCGCCTCTCCGTCATGGGGAGAGACACTCAACCAATCAGGCAACGTGTTGGCATTCATAAGCACCCACGTTGCCGTTAAATCCGGTACGATGGATGTAGTGGAAGAATCGTCGTTAGGGTTAAAGGCAACAACATAGCCAATGGGAAAGTTGTCTTTACCTCCATCGCCACAAGAGTCGCAAAAATCAAAGTCGAGACAGCCCGTCAAGAGCAGGGCCGATGCAATAAATGCATACAGAGGCAGTTTCTTTTTCATGAATACTACTTTTTAAGGTTACTCTTTACATTACATTATTAATTGCTACAAAAATAGTGCCGCTATTACGTGTTTCTCCAAATCTGTTGTAACACTTTGGGAGATTTTAACTCTAACGGTGTGTTGAGGTGAAAACTCAGGTAGCGGATGATTGCGTCGACATAGTCGTTTCTTTGGGTAGCGTTCAATGGGATAGATGCGGCAGAAGATGCGCAGGGCGACGTAGAGAATCTATGCAAAAGTATTGATAGTTCAGGCGAACAGGCAAGATTGGAAGCTGCCCAGGCCGGAACAAAAAAGCCCTGGGGAAGGTCAAAAAGTGGGGAATGTTCGGGATGGTAATTGAGATCGGGTGCATAGCCAAGATGTGCACACAAGTGGGTGATAAAATAAAGGTGAAAGTTGGCGACTCCGCAGGTTAACAGATCCAACTCCATAATGGCATCTGACAAAAACCGATGCAAAGTGGCGTTGGGTTCCTCTTCTTTAATCGTCTTATAGAGTACCTCTCCAAGAAAGAGTGCAATGGTGCTCTTGTAGAGATTGGTTCGAATCGACTGCAAACTGTTTTTTGAGTGAAACTCTTTGATATATTGAATAGATGCGCCTTTTTTGTGATATACTTCTGCTTCTAAAATATGCAACGGGAAAAAATGTGCGGCTACGCCGTGGTTTTTTGTTGTCCTGGCTCCGCGCAGAAGATAGGTTTGTCTGCCAAAAAGGTCTGTGTAGGCATAAACCAGCAGGCTCGACTCTGTATATTTGATTGTATGCAAAACAATCAGTTCAACCGAATGGTTCATGGCCCCACTGTCTTCAAGAATTGTTTCAATTGGTGCAGGGCAAGGGCGCGGTGAGAAATGGCGTTTTTTTGGTGTGCCGACATACAGGCAAACGATTGTGTGTAACCTTGTGGCAAAAAGAGCGGGTCATATCCAAAGCCGTGCGTCCCTTGGCGCTCCGGTAAGATATTGCCTTTTATCACACCTTCAAACAAAAACTCTTTACCCTCCCATATCAGGGCCATCACGCAACGAAATTGGGCGCTGCGGTTTTCATGAGACGACAGCTCTGTGAGGAGTCTTTTCATGTTGGCTTCCGAATCGGCCTGAGGACCGGCGTATCGTGCAGAGTAGACTCCGGGGGATCCGTTCAAGGCAAAAACTTCGAGGCCGGTATCGTCGGCAAAACAATTTTGGTGAAGGGCGTCCCAAATTATGCGCGCCTTTAGCATTGCATTCTCTTCGAGGGTTTCTCCCGTTTCAGGAATCTCTTTAGTGTAGCCGAAGTCTGCAGGAGTATGTAATGTAATTCCCCCTCCTATAATATTTTGTGCTTCTTCAACTTTATGAAGATTGGCAGTGGCAAAAATGATATTCATACAACAAAGTTATTTGAAAATTTGAAGTTAGCACGATTGTTGCTACATTTGCATAGATTATCAGATAAAACGGATGAAGAAAAAAATTTTTAAAACAGGTGTTGCTCTGTTTTTAGCTTTATTGGTCTCTTTGCAAATAGCTCAAGCCCAATCATCGGATTTTAAAACCGGAAAGAGTCTTGACCTTTTCCACAATATTTTGAGAGAAGTCGCTGTATTCTACGTTGATACGGTACAAATCGGAGAGTTGGTAGATGCTGCCATTGTACATATGCTGGAAGAGTTAGATCCTTATACAGAGTTTATTCCCGAAGAAGAGAATGAAAGCATCGAGCTCATGACCACCGGATCTTATGGCGGCGTAGGGGCAACCATTAGAAAACCAAAAGGGGTCGTTTTTTGGGAACCTTATGAAAACTATCCGGCTGCAAAAGCCGGTATTGTCCAAGGAGATGAAATTTTGGAGATAGACGGCGTTTCAACATCCGGGCTAACTGTTGACCAATGTAGCAGCGCCATGAAAGGCAAGCCCGGTACTGAGGTTAGCTTTAAGATCAAAAAAGTGAAGACGGGAGATGTTGTTGATCTGACGCTTCGTCGCGAGCGGATCCATTTTTCTGATATCGCCTGGCATGGAATGCTTCAAGAGGGAATAGGTTATATTCGCATTTCAGGATTTACACAAGGTGGCAGCATCGAACTGCGCAGGGCATTTCAGGAACTGAAAAGTACAGGTAACTTATCTTCTCTGATTTTGGACCTTCGCGGCAACGGAGGGGGACTCTTGGATGAAGCGGTAAATATGTTGGGACTCTTTTTGCCACGTGGAACTGAGGTGGTTTCTGCAAGAGGGCGTTATCCACAACAGGATGTCACTTATAAAACAAAGGAGGAACCTCTTGACCCAAATATCCCTATCGTTGTGTTGGTAAATAGGGGATCGGCATCTTCTGCTGAGATCCTGGCGGGAGCCATACAAGATTTAGACAGAGGACTCGTTATGGGAACCCGCACTTTTGGCAAAGGTCTGGTTCAGGCAATCAGGCCACTAAACTACAATGCCAGGTTAAAGATAACAACGGCAAAATATTATATACCCAGCGGAAGATGTGTGCAAGCCATTGATTACAGCCATCGTAATGATGATGGAAGCGTTGGAGCCATCCCCGACTCTTTGATTAAAGAGTTTAAGACCAAAAATGGCCGTTCCGTTTTTGATGGCGGAGGGATCACTCCCGATGAAAAAATAGAAGCGGTCGGATATAGTCGAATGGCTATTGAGCTGATTTCACGCGACTTTATTTGGGATTTTGCTGTTAAATACCTTATCCATCACGACTCAATTGCTCCCCCTGAGCAATTTGCGCTAACGGATAGCGAATATGATGACTTTATTGCTTTTGTGGAGCAAGGGGAGTTTGATGGCCGTAGTGCCACCCAACTACTCTTGGAGCAACTTCTAACTACAGCAAAGCGGGAAAATTATGACTCTTTGGTTGTTAAACAACTGAGTGACTTTATTGAAATCACTACAGGAGATACATCTAGAGAGTTACTGAGACACAAGGCAGAAATTAAACGCTTGATTGAGGAAGAAATTTGTTGTATTTTTTTCTACCAAAAGGGGCGAATTCGCAGTATGCTCAGAAACGATATACAAGTTGATAAGGCAATTGAAGTGCTTTTAGACCCACAGAAATACAAAAAATTACTATTTCCTCAAACCAAATAATGTGTGTGGAATGTTTTTTTTATCTATATTTGCAAAAAGCAAAAAAGTTATGGATGTACGAAAATCTAAAGAGGTGCAACCCAATTATGTAAATAGAATCTGCGCCGAAACCAAAATGGTGGGGGATATGGAAACGCAGCACGACATGCGAATTGATGGTTGCTTTGAAGGAAATATTAAAACCGCCGGTCGGTTGGTTATTGGAGAAACCGGCCGATATAAAGGAACTGTGCAGTGTAAGTTTTTGGACGTTTGGGGTGAGTTTGTCGGTTCTGTGAATGCTTACGAAGTGGTCACGTTTAAAATGGGGGCTGTTTTTGACGGCGAAGTACATACAGAAAAACTGATGATGGAATTGGGGGTTGTCTTTAACGGCACTTGCGTCATGCACGATTCCAAATCAACCTAAACACTTTATCGCCCCTACGAACTTGCTCTATTGTTTTCACCGAACAGTGACTCCCTTTTGGAGCCAAAGAAATGGGTTCAAGGTCTAATCGTACTTCATCTACGATTTGCTCAACAACGCCGGTCGTTGGGCCTATGATTAAGATGCGTTCCTCTGTATGGAGCGCGTCCGTTTCGAGCAAAATTTCTGCAACGCACGATTTACTAAAATAGTTGGTCACTTTTCCTAAATACTCTTTACGTTGTGTCGCCTTATTCCCGTACACCTCGCTCCATTCGCCCATTTTGGCGCCCTGATAGTAGCCGTCCCAAAAACCTCGGTTAAAAACGCATTCCAATTCTGCCTGAAGCTTTTCCCCCAGCGATGCATCAAAATCGCCCCTCCGGCAAGCGTCTACCCCACGTTTATACACTGAAGTTACACATTTTACATACTCAGGTGCACGCGCTCGTCCTTCTATCTTAAGTACTTCTACACCGGTGTTTAATATTTTATCCAAAAATCTGATGGTGGAGAGGTCTTTGGGAGACATGATATACTCCTGATCAATCTCCAGCTCAGCGCCCGTCTCCTTATCTGTTACCAAATAGGCGCGACGACAGAGCTGGTAACATGAACCACGGTTTGCGGAAGCGTGGTAGTGGTGCAGACTCAGGTAGCACTTTCCGGAGATAGCCATGCAAAGGGCGCCGTGACAAAAAAGCTCCAACTTGACCAACTGACCGGAAGGCCCTTTTATCTGTTCTCTTTGAATACCTTGGCTAATGGCTTGTATCTGTTGCAGAGTAAGTTCCCGCGCCAATACCATTACATCGGCAAATTGTGAAAAGAATTTGATCGATTGTAAATTGCTAATGTTAAGTTGGGTCGAAATATGAACTTCCAGTCCGTATCTCCTTGCAGCCATAATGGCGGCCATATCGGATGCAATGACGGCAGAAATGGTTGCTTCTTTGGCCTTGAAAAGAATGCGTTCCATTTGCTCCATATCTCGATCATATATTATGGTATTGAGGGTGAGATAAGAACGCATATTATGCATCTTACAGAATTGGGAGATTTCTGTCAAATCGTCAATTTCAAAATTGTTGGCAGCATGCGCCCGCATGTTTAACTCGCCCACACCAAAATAGACAGCATCTGCACCACCCTGCGCGGCAGCGGTAAGTGCAGCAAAATTACCGGCAGGAGCCATCACTTCGATATGGTTCATAAATTTTATTTTTCTCGGTTTAAAAGCGAGGCAGCGTATTGGTAAAGATGTTGCTTATTATTTGAAGGTATCTCCACAATGTCAAGCGCCCGGGATGATTCGAGATGGAATCGGTTGATCTCCTTTTCTGCAGCCTGGGGAATCCCAAATTTTTGATAAAGCTGAACCATGCCTGCTACTTTTTCGAGAGGAGCGTCCCTCAGATTGAGCAAACGATTTAACTCTTTGAGGTCCTCTCCTTTTGCTTTTTGCATCGCATCAACCAACAACCAAGTCTTTTTATTGTTAAGTATGTCTCCACCAATATTTTTGCCAAAGGTTGTGCGGTCTCCAAAAGAATCCAAATAGTCATCCCTGATTTGAAAACCCATACCTAAAGCGTGTCCAAAACGATAGAGACGTTGGGCATTAACGGCGTCAGCGTCTCCACATAAAGCGCCGATTTGTGCAGAACAGGCAATAAGCACGGCTGTTTTTAATGCAATCATCTGTAGATAATCATCGTGCGTAATAATTGGTTGGTACTCATACGAGATATCGTATTGTTGTCCCTCGCAAACCTGGGCTGCCGTTCTGGAAAAAGCGCTTAGTACCTCCGGCAACACCTTTGGTGCACATTGTGTCATCAAAGAGTAGGCATAGATGCACATGACATCTCCCGATAAAATCGCAGTGTTGTTATTCCACTTGTTGTGCAGTGTGGGCTGTCCACGCCTGATGTCGGCACCGTCCATGATGTCGTCGTGCGCCAGCGTAAA
>WQYK01000035.1 GCA_009781275.1 Bacteroidales bacterium
CCGCAAAGTGGGCATCGGGCACGGAAACTTAGCGGCCATGCTGCTGCGTGAAGATACCCGCTGCTTTGCCTTCTTAGCCGGACACGAATCGTTTGCCGCGGCAGAAGGGGCGATTGGGATTGCCAAATCAGCCAACAAAGTGAGACAAGAGCCCCTCCGCGTGATCTTAAACGGTTTGGGCAAAGACGCCGCCATGATCATTTCAAGAATCAACGGCTTTACCTACGTGCAAACGCAGTTTGACTATGGAACAGGCGAGTTAAATATTGTAGCCGAGACTCCCTACTCTTTGGGAGAGAGGGCTAAAGTGCGCTGCTACGGCGCCGACGATGTGCGCGAAGGCGTAGCGATCATGCGAGCAGAGGGGGTAGACGTCTCCATCACCGGAAACTCCACCAACCCTACCCGTTTTCAGCACCCTGTTGCCGGCACCTATAAAAAAGAGTGCTTGGAGCAGGGCAAAAAGTACTTCTCGGTTGCTTCCGGCGGAGGCACAGGCCGCACGCTTCACCCGGACAATATGGCCGCCGGCCCCGCCTCTTACGGCATGACCGACACCATGGGACGGATGCATGGAGACGCTCAGTTTGCAGGCTCCTCATCGGTACCGGCGCACGTGGAGATGATGGGATTCCTTGGTATGGGCAACAACCCGATGGTAGGCGCCACGGTATCAGTGGCCGTTTCTATTGAAGAGGCCTCCCGTTAATCCACTCCTCTACCACCTTGGGAAAGTGCTCCTGTTCTAACAGGTGAATCTTTTGAGCCAAACTATCGGGAGTCTCTCCCGAATCGATACGGCAGCGCGCCTGAAAAAGGTGGCTGCCGTTGTCGTAATGCTCGTCTACAATGTGGATCGTGATTCCTGATTCTGTCTCTCTGTTTTGGATTACTGCCCGATGAACGTACATTCCGTACATTCCTTTACCTCCGTAGGCAGGGAGTAGGGCGGGATGGATGTTGACGATTCTGTTTGGATAAGCCTCAAGGAGATAAGAAGGGATCAGCCAGAGAAAACCGGCCAATACAATGTAGTCGATCTGAGCGGCGGCTAAGGCGTCGAGGAGAGGATAGTTGCACTCTTTTGATGTTGTATCAGGGTAAAAATCAGCACGATCAAAAATAAGCGCAGGCACATGCAATCTTTTAGCACGCTCCAAAACGGAAGCATCGGAGCGATTTGTCACAATCAGCGCAACAGTGATCTCTTTTTGAGGGTCAAAATAACGGATCAAATTCTCTGCATTGGTTCCTGACCCCGAAGCAAAAACGGCAATCTTTTTCATATCGCAAATGTAGGCATTTGCCGGAGGCGGGGCAAGAAAATTTCTATTATTAAAAAAAAAACACTTCCTTTGTGATTCAGTTCTAAATTTAATAAACCTATTTTATTCACTAATTTTTTACATTATGGCAGATATTACTCCAAAAGTAAAAGACATTATTGTTGACAAGTTAGGAGTTGACGAAAGTGAAGTTACTCCTACCGCAAGTTTTACTAACGATTTGGGTGCAGACTCATTAGACACGGTAGAACTGATTATGGAATTTGAGAAAGAGTTTGGAATCACCATCCCCGACGAGGCAGCCGAAAAGATCTCAACAGTTGGCGACGCCATTGCCTATATTGAGCAAAACACTAAGTAAATTTTTTTCACATTGTCACAAGGTAAACAGGGTATTATGCAGTTAAGAAGAGTTGTCATAACGGGATTAGGTACGATTAACCCTTTAGGCCATAATATAGAGACCTATTTTACAAATCTGATTGATGGCGTAAGTGGTGCCGCCCCTATTACAAGGTTTGACGCCGCGCTGTTTAAGACTCGTTTTGCCTGTGAAGTGAAAAATTACGATCCCGCCCAGTTTGGGTTTGACCGCAAAGAGGAGCGAAAATTGGATCTTTTTACCCAGTTTGCCCTCATTTCGGCAACCCAGGCCATTGAAGACTCCTCTTTGGACATGTCCAAAGAGAACATGGGCCGGATTGGTGTCATCTGGGGAACGGGAATCGGAGGGATCGACACACTGTTTCAAGAGATTAAGGGCTATGTCGCTGGAGGTGGAAATCCGCGGTTTAGCCCTTTTCTTATTCCCAAAATGATCCCCGACATTGCCGCAGGACTGATCTCAATGAAGTATGGATTTCGCGGCCCCAACTTTGCCACGGTATCTGCATGCGCCTCCTCTACAAACGCCATGGCAGACGCCTTTAACTATATTAGGCTTGGCAAAGCGGATGTAATCGTTACCGGAGGGTCGGAGGCAGGAATCACTCCGCCCAGCGTGGGTGGGTTTAACTCTGCCCAGGCGCTCTCCACCAGAAACGAAGACTACTTAAGGGCTTCACGCCCGTTTGATAAAACGCGCGATGGCTTTGTGATGGGCGAGGGCGGTTCTTCTCTGATCTTTGAAGAGTATGAACATGCAGTAGCACGTGGCGCCAAAATTTATGCCGAGGTGGGTGGTTGCGGAATGAGCGCCGATGCGTATCACATTACCGCCTCACATCCGGAGGGCTTAGGCGCTATCCTTGCCATGCAGTCGGCTTTGGAAGACGCCGGATTGCGCCCAAACGAGGTGGACTACCTGAATGTGCACGGTACCTCCACACCGGTGGGAGATCCTGCGGAGTTAATAGCTGTAAAAGAGGTGTTTGGCGACGATGTATACAAACTCCACATCAGCGCAACCAAATCGATGACCGGTCACTTGTTGGGCGCGGCAGGAGCTTTGGAGGCTCTGGCATGTGTGTGCGCCATTAATCGGGAGATGATCCCCCCTACCATCAATTTTGAACACGAAGATCCTGAGATTGATTATAAGCTCAATCTTACGCTAAATATAGCCCAGCCCAGAAAAGTTCGCGCTGCCATGAGCAACAACTTTGGATTTGGCGGCCACAATGCAACCATCATTCTTAAAACACTTTAAGATTACGGTATGCGACGTTTGCGTGTACCTGTGGTCAAACGGCTGACTAGGTCTGCCAGAGAGCAGGCTTTGCTTAAACGTTTCAAAAAGTGTTTGGGCTATACACCCCGGAACCTCTCTCTCTATTCGCTGTCGCTGATCCATAAATCGGTTGCCAAAGAGTATCCCGCGTGCAATGAACGTTTGGAGTTTTTGGGCGACGCAGTGCTCAATTCGGTGGTGAGCGAGGCGCTCTATTTTCGCTATCCTAATCGAGACGAAGGGTTTTTAACCCAAATGAGGTCAAAACTTGTGAGTCGCACCTCTTTAAACGCATTGGCCCAGCAGACGGGACTCTGTACTTGGGTGCAGATTCGCTCTCCCCATGCAGGAAACAACCGAAACATTCCCGGCGACATGCTCGAAGCCCTAATCGGCGCCATCTATTTAGATAGGGGCTACACAATGTGCAGAAAGGTGATTATGAAAAAAATACTTTCATCCGTAGACTGGGAGGAGTTGGAATTTATTGAACAGGATTACAAAAGCCGGATCATAGAGCGTTGTCAAAAACAGCGCATCCAGGCGTCGTTTCAAACCACCCTCACCTCAGAAGAGCATAGCCATACGCCCCATTTTTCTTCCCAACTGTTTATCAACAACCTTTTGGTTGGGAGCGGAGAGGGCTCTTCCAAAAAAGAGGCGGAACAAGCTGCGGCGCGTCAGGCGTGGATAGAGGGTAAAGAGCGGGCAGCGTCTCCTATTCCGTCACCACAGGAAAGTGTTTTAGCCACGCCGTAACTCCCCCCTTTAAGTTGTAGACGTCTTTGAACCCGTTCTCCGCAAGGGTCTTTGATGCCGCTTTTGAAGTTTTTCCCATTTTGCAATAGACAAAAACAGGATCAGTTTGCGAACATAGCCGCTTGAGTTCCGCAATAAATCTCAGGTCGTTAGGGTCTAAGTTAACGGCTCCGGCAATGTGTCCGGCCTCATAGTTGACGGCAGAGCGGATGTCGATAATACAAGGATCAATGGCTCTTTCTATCTTGATTTTGAAGGCATTAGGTTTCAGTGTGCTGTATTTGATCTTTTGAGCCTGGAGTGGGACAACGCAAAAAGCAAACCCAAGTAAAAAGAGGAGTTTTAGACTGGCGATTTTCATTAAAAGGATAATAAAACGTGTGATGTGACCCCGGAGGGACTCGAACCCTCGACCCAATGATTAAGAGTCATTTGCTCTACCAAGCTGAGCTACGGAGTCTTGTGCGTTATTTTATAACGGAGTACGTTATCTTTAAAACCGGCTTTGCGTTGGTAGCCGTTCCTCTAAATACAGCAAGTGGATAAGAGGTTGGAGAGAAACGGTAAAATCCTGTGCCATACTCTTCAATGATTGCATAGTTCGGCTACATAAGCCATGCATTGTCTTGCTCCGTTACCTCCGCTTTCTTTAACAAAGACTGCAGGTAGGAGGTAATCACCATTGAATAATGAAACTTGGATCTGTTGATCATTCCATCTGAATTGGGAGCATAAATGTTTTCAATGGGATTGTAATAAGAAGTAGAATCTGTTTGCACGCGGGTAAATGGGTACAATTGGAGGGGATATTGATCGATCACTCGAAAGTCGATAACAGGATCGTAGGACAAGAGTATTTCGGCCCTACTGATGAGTAGGTTCTTCACATCTATTTGCGATTGCTCCGACCATGTTTTAATCTTACTCACCAGGGCAACAAAGTCGATGTACGGTTTTGGTCCGGCAAATCCCTGGTAATATATGTTTTCTGATGGATGGGGATCTAATGAAGCATTGGAGTGTGCAATGGTATTAAAAGCAATGCCGCTAGGAAAAGGCGAATAGTAAATGACGCTATCCGCTCCATTCAGTCGATATTTTAAAACCATTTGCGATGAAAAACCATCTAGTGGAAAGTGGTTAAGGCGTCCTGTGTTGACGCCGGCCCTGGGCAGTTCTGTGCGTAGATATAACCCGTTGAATCTCTTCAAAAAGAGATGGAGGCTGTCTCTTTCTTCTTGAGTGGCAGTTAAAAGCTCTCGTGCATAATCAAGAGAGAGGGCAATGCTAAGGGTGTCAGAGCCAAAATAGACTTGCCCTGACTGGTTAATTGGCTGTGGGTCAAAGTCTTTTGGCAACAAGGAGTTGTTATAGGCAAATTCCTTGGTGAGTTCAGAGGTGACCTGGTGGACAAAAACGTTTTGAGGAATAGAGACCTGACTGTTGTCCAAAACAAAGATGTTTTTGCGAGGAAGTGTCAACGTCAGTGACAGCGGTTCCGGATGATCCCCATACGAAAAAGTGCTCCGGGGGATAAACTGAAAAACAGCTCCTGCTGTGGTTAACCCAAATAGCGGATCTTGACAAGCCCCCAGTATCAACGACATGTCGAAGTAGTCGTAGACAAAAAAGTGGTTGTTGGTAGGCAGGCTGTCGGTTGGCTTAGTGTCGATAGGAAGGTCAAAGATTTGAAATTTAAGAGTCAAATCCTGGTTTACGGGAATAAGATTGTCTCCAAGCGTTTTGTCGATCGTAATACAGGAACTTAGGAAAAGCGCCGCAAAAAGCAGCAAATTGTTTGGAAGGGAGGCCCTGAGCATCATTTTTTTTCTAAAATTTGGTCGTAAAACTGATTGTAAGCTGTAATATAGGAGGTTTCAGGGTTAGCAGGGTCAATAAAAGAGAGGATGGGAATGGTGAGCGTTTTCAAGTGTTCCTCAATCTCCGGCTGAATGACGGGATCACCCATAATGACTCCATTGCTGTATTGAATAGCTAACTTTGCCAATTGCACAGCATTAGGGGTCGCCAAAAGCTCAAGGTCCTTATTCTTGACGCCCGGGATGAGCGCCTTTGTACGGATATCTTCGTTAAACACCTCGTTCTCAATATTATTGTACAGAGAAAGCACCACTTTGGTATGGGTAAAGAGCGGGTCGTCGTGGTACCCTTTCTTTAAGTAGATCGGAAGTAGATGGGTGAGCCATCCGTGGCAGTGAATCAAATCGGGTTTCCAGCGTAGCTTTTTGACGGTTTCCAAAACTCCGCGTACAAAAAAGATGGCCCGTTCGTCATTGTCCTCAAAAAAGCGCTGCTCCCCATCTTTGTAGATAAATTTTCTATGGAAATAATCCTCATTATCAATAAAATATACTTGCATGCGGGCAGAAGAGATCGAGGCGACCTTAATGATCAAAGGGCGGTCGATGTTTTTGATAATGATATTCATGCCGGAGAGGCGGATCACTTCATGCAACTGATTCCTGCGCTCGTTAATGGAACCGTAACGAGGCATAAAGGAGCGAATTTCACGCCCCAACTCCTGAACAGCCTGTGGCAGCTGTCTCCCGATATTTGCCATACGGGATTCCGGAAGGTAGGGAACCATCTCGGAGTTTACAAACAACACTTTTTTCGGCTCTGTCATCCGAACACTTGAAAAGTTTAAGATAAAAATATGCACAAAGATAATAAAAAAAATGATCATACGAAGGTTTTTATTTATCTTTGACATTTGGAGTATTATGGGAACAAAGGAGAAAAATATTATCTTTCAGCGGATTATTCAAGCTTACCTCTCTTCGGTAATTAGTATTACCCTGGTGCTTTTTCTGGTGGGCACCACCGCTTTTTTGGGTATGAACGCACAAAAGTTCATTCAATATTTCAAAGAAAATACGGTTCTGTCTATCGTATTGCGGGATGGAATTTCAGAAGAAGATGCCTTACAAACGGTTAAAAAGATACAATCGTTACCCTACGTGCGGGAGGCGATTTACATTTCCCAGGAGCAAGGCGCCAAAGAGATGGCGGAGCTTTTGGGAGAGGATTTTTTAGCCTTGTTTGACTTTAACCCCATTCCGGTGTCAATAGAGATCAAGCTACCTGCACAGTACGTGACAGATGAAGAACTCTCTGCGGTTGAGAGTAAGCTAATGGAAATGAGTGATGTGAGAGAAATATTCTACCAAAAATCGATAATCGATACAGTAACCAAAAACTTAGAACGGATTGGACTTGGGCTACTGATTTTTATCGGACTTTTGTTGTTTGTCTCGTTTGTATTGATTAATAACACGGTACGCCTTAGTGTCTATGCTCGCCGGTTTACCATTCATACGATGAGGTTGGTTGGTGCTACTAAAGGATTCATTCGCAGGCCTTTTATGGTACAGGCCATTTTTCAGGGATTGATTTCGAGCTTATTAACCATCTTGTTGATGATAGGATTGCTTTCCCTTGCGCAAAGAGAGTTTGCCAATATCTATCGGTTAATAGATTATGAATTTCTCATCATGTTGTTTGGCTCCATTGTGCTGATGGGGGTCGGGATATGCTTATTATCTACCTATTTGGTGATAAACAGGATTGTAAAAATCGACACGGGAGCGCTTTATTATTAAGGTATATTGATATTGTAAAAAATCAGATGAAGAGTAAAAATGTCCCACCGATGCAAAAAAGCTCCGTTTCAGAGGAGCACTTTGCCGTTTCAAAAAAGAACATAGTATGGATTTTGGCCGGACTACTTGTGATCGCGATCGGCTTTATTTTGATGATTGGCGGCGGGACCAAAGATCCCAATGTGTTTACAGGAGAAGCGATGTTTAGCTTTAGGCGTATTGTATTGGCCCCCATATTGGTTTTTGCCGGTTTTGTCTTTGAAATCTGGGCCATTATGCACATAAAGAGAGCTAAATGAGTGGCCTTGAGGCTTTGTTATTGGGATTGCTGCAAGGTTTTACCGAATTTCTTCCTGTCAGCAGCAGCGGACATTTGGTCATGGGGAAAGCGCTTTTTGGGATAGAGACCCAAGGCGTTGCTTTTGAAATAGCGGTTCATGCCGCCACCGTGCTCAGCATCATTACCGTATTTCGCAAAGATATCGGCAGGCTATTCAAAGCCTGTTTTACCTTTAAGTATAACGATGACCTTCGCTACATCCTCATGCTCCTCCTCTCGATGTTTCCCGTTTTGGTGGTGGGACTCTTTTTAAAGGATCGGGTTGAGGCCCTGTTTGGAGAGGGTTTGGCTTTGGTGGGAGCTATGTTATTGGTTACAGCCGTACTATTGACCATCGCCCAACGCATCCCCTCTAAGGGTTTGCCCCTAAAGTACAAGGATGCTTTGGTCATTGGACTTGCCCAGGCCATTGCGGTGCTCCCCGGACTCTCGCGGTCGGGCGCCACCATCTCCACCGGTTTGTGGTTGGGAAAAGATCGGGAGGCTGTGGTTAAGTTCTCTTTTCTGATGGTGCTGATCCCCGTTTTAGGCCAGGCTTTTTTAGATTTGATGAAAGGAGGGTTTGCGCCTCAAGCCTCAGGCATTTCTATAAGCTCTTTGTTAATAGGTTTTTTTGCGGCCTATTTGTCGGGGCTCGTCGCCTGCAGCTGGATGATCGCCTTAGTCAAAAAAGCAAAATTGTGGGGTTTTGTCCTCTATTGCGCCTTAGCCGGTTGCTTTTGCCTGTTGTTTTACTTTATTAAATAGCATGTCTGTCAGGGTTAAACACTATTTTGTAGCCGATGTTCATCTGGGATTAAAGCTACCGGAGCTTTATGCACGGGAAGAGGCTTTTGTCGATTGGCTGGACTCCATAGCGCACGACGCAGCGGCGCTCTATCTGCTTGGCGATATCTTTGATTTCTGGTGGGAGTACAAACATGTGGTTCCCAAAGGTTATGTGCGTGTTCTGGGACGATTGGCGCAGTTGGCAGACTCCGGCATAGCCATCCACTTCTTCAAAGGCAACCACGACCAATGGACTTTTGGCTATTTAGAAAAAGAGATTGAGATGCAACTTCACGATGAGCCTTTTGTTGCGCAGATTGGGAACAGACGTTTTTGCTTGGGGCATGGAGACAGTTTGTGTGTGGCTGGTCGTAAGAAAAAAGTGTTGAGGAAGATGTTCGCATCCAGATTTTTGCAGAAGTGTTTTGGTGCGATTCATCCCCGTTGGGGCGTATCGCTTGGCCATTGGTGGTCGGCCCGTCATCGGGTAAAAAACATGAAGTCAGGAAGTTGTGAAGCAGAAGTGGCCTCGCTCGTTCAGTTTGCCTCCACATTTTCTCATCCTGTTGACTACTTTGTTTTTGGCCATCTACATACACCTGTCGACACAACCATCGCGAACAAAGCCCGACTATTGATTCTAAGCGAATGGATGCCTTGTATGCAATACGCCCTCTTTGATGCGTTGGATGGAACTTTTTTTGTACATTCGCATTCGTTAAATCGATAAAACAGACCAAGTGGAAAAGAAAAAATTAGGAATGATAGCCGGAAGCGGCATGATGCCCGTAGAGATCATCCGACACTGCAATGCCATTGGGCGTGAAGTTTTTGTTGTTGGATTAGAGACTTTTGCATCAGAAGAGCAGCTTAAAGAGGCCCCCCACATTTTTGCCCGCATCGGCGAAGCCGGTAAGATAATGAAGGCATTTAAAAACAACAATGTGTACGAGATTGTATTGGCCGGAGGCATCAAACGCCCTTCGTTTAAAGAGATGATTCCTGACTGGGAGGGGATGAAGATAGTAGCCAAGCTGGCGGTCAAAAAGATGAGTGACGACAAAATGTTTCGCGCTGTGATGGACGAGATCGAGTCACACGGATTCAAAGTGGTGGGAATAGAAGAGGTAGTGCCCGAGATGTTGTTTAGGGAAGGGATCTACGGCAAAGTAAAGCCCTCCAAAGAAGATCTGGACGACATTCAGCGCGGCATTACTGTGGCCAAAGCCCTTGGAGCGGTGGACGTGGGTCAGGCGGTGGTGGTGCAGGAGGGCATGGTGCTGGCGGTGGAGGCCATTGAGGGCACCGACATGATGCTCTCACGGGCGGCAATGGTAAAAAAGGCGGGAAAGTCGCCCGTCTTGGTCAAGGTACTAAAGCCCGGCCAGGACATGCGTGTCGACTTGCCGGCTATGGGCCTGCAAACCGTTGAGCAACTAAAGAAGTATGGCATCGGAGGCATGGCTGTGGAGGCGGGAGGTATCTTGCTTATTGAGCGCGACGCCGTCATCCAAATGGCCGACAAAGAGGGAATATTTATTATTGGAGTAAAGACATAATGTCTAAGCTGGTTTACATCATAGCCGGCGAACCGTCGGGAGATATTCTTGCTTCTCGTCTGATGCAGGCGGTGTGGCGGCGTGATCCGGATGTGCGTTTTGTGGGTGTGGGGGGAGAGACGATGCAGGCGCTGGGGTTTAAGAGTTTGTTTCCCATTGCGGAGTTGTCGGTGATGGGCTTTTGGGAGGTGGTGCCGCGTTTGCCGCTCATCTTAAAGCGTATGAAGCAGGTCAGGGAGGATCTTAAAAAGTTGCAGCCCGATGTGCTGATCACGGTGGACAGTTGGGGCTTTGTAAGTTTTGTGTTAAAAAAGGTCAAAAAAAGGAAGATGAAGATTCCTACGGTGCACTACGTGGCGCCGCAGGTGTGGGCCTGGAAAAAGAGCCGTGCGCCCAAAGCCGCTAAGTTGATGGATCGCCTGATGACATTGTGGCCCTACGAGCCGCCCTATTTTGAAAAATACGGATTACTTTGCGATTTTGTAGGACATCCGGTGATTGAAAATACGGCGCATATAGAGGGCGATTTGAATCAATTTCACGAGCAATACCAAATACCCACGGACTGTACGCTGCTGTGCCTCCTACCCGGAAGCCGGCATAGCGAGGTAAAGCGCTTGATACCTATCTTCAAGAAAGTGGTTGCCCGATTGCAGGTGCGCTATCCCGGTCTTTTTGTTGTCGTTCCAACGGTGGACGCCATTGCCGGGGAGGTAGAACAAGCTTTTGCCGACATGCCGACGCCTCACTGCATAGTTAGGGGACAGCATGATCGTTACCTTGCCTTTAGCGCCTGCCGTTTTGCCATTGCGGCATCAGGAACGGTTACGCTTGAGCTTACCGCCTGCGGCGCGCCCCATGTCATTGCCTATCGGTTTAGCGGACTAACCAATTGGATGGTTAAGTTTTTTATCACCACCAAGTACGCCAACCTCATCAACATCCTTGCCAACCGTGAGGTGATTCCCGAGTTTGTATTAGAGAACTGCCGAGCCGATTTGATTTATGACAAAGCGCTTGAGTTGATGCAAGATTCGGGTATGGCGCAGGAGCAGGTGGTGCAGGCTAAGCAATATTTTGCGCAGTTAAAACCTGGAGAGGTGATGCCTTCGGACAAAGCCGCCGACATTGTACTTCAAACAATTTACCGCCCAAAAATCGAAGCGTATAAAAAAGGGAAAGTGCCTTCGTGATACATCACCACCAACTCTTCTAATACTTTGTCGTCCCCATACTTGTCGTAAGGTTTCTTTAAATCGGCGCCAAAGAGTTTGGCCACTCCCTGCCAGAATCCGGCGGTAGCGGAGCCGCGATACCCCCGTATGATGCTGTATGAGTTTTGCCCCACTTCGCGGTCGACCAATTTGAGCAACATTCGTCCCTGATTAAAGGTGAGGTTTCGCAATGGTTTTTCAAACTCTTTGAATAGCTGTTTTTCAAACTCTTTAATCATTTTTTCTCTTTCGCGGCCGTTGCGTGCCTTTAGGGCGATTGTGCTGTCGATTTCGAACACTTTTTGGGAAGCCATTAAGGCGTATGGA
>WQYK01000036.1 GCA_009781275.1 Bacteroidales bacterium
GCTTTTCCGAATGCGTTGGTAATGGTAGCCGAGTCTCCCGTATCGTCATCTACGGTTTGTACCTGAACCTCAAACACTGTGATCGACGCGTTGATAGATCCGGTGGCGCCTGTAGCGGTTACTGAACATGTGACTGCAGTACCTAAGGCTGGCGTGTTGGTTGTATCCGTAGTTCCGTCAGACCATGTGTAGGTCAAAGCGCCGACTGTAGCTGTATTGCCTCCCGATGCGAGGGCTGTCACCTCGCCGGTAGCAGGATTGAGTGTGAGGTTCACCGTGCCTGTGATTGGCGGGTTACTCGTTACAGTCACCGCCACCACATTACTTATCACATCGTTTGCACCAAATGCACGAACCACGCAATAATAGTAGTGCGTGCCCATGGCCAGGTCAGGGTCAAAAGGAAGGGAACTTGAGGAGTGAAATACGATTGTACCACATTGAGGATCCACTGCAGGATTTGGTGTTAAGCCACTGCTTTTATACCACGTAAAATAAGGCACCATGCCGGGGGCAATGGTGTTTGAACCATAAAGTGTTACAGTTGCAGATATGGCTAAGTCTCCCGATATGGATCCAAAGAGCAAAGGAGCGGGGGGAGCAATTGTTGTAGGATTAACTTGATAGGCGGGAGTGCCGCCGGAGCCGTTGGAGCCGCCTTGACCGATAACCGCCCCATTTCCTTGAGAGTTGCCACCGCCACCACCTCCTGCGCCACCCAGTCCGCCTTTAGAGGTGAGCTTGGGACTGCCGCTGATGGTTATGCCACCTACAATATTGCCGCCGAGTGCGCTTCCGCCTGCTCCTCCGCCTCCGCCGATGCCGGCCCCACCTCCTCCGCCGGCTCCGGCCGGGTATCCGTTGCCCCCTACAGAATTAATTTCACCGCCGGTGATGTGGATCGTGCCGGCGTTTTCTCCGGTAGGAGTGCCTCCGCCTCCCTGTTTTCCGCCGTTTCCGCCAATACCGGCGCCGCCGGCCGTGTTGTTGGCTATTCCGTTTCCGCCGGTGACGTTTAGGACGCCATCACCACCATCGATTAGGGTCAATGTTGCATTGGGCGGAACGCGGATTCCGGCAAAAGAGTCGTTGCTCTTTAGGTGGTTAACACCAACAAACGTCAAGTGAACATGTGTATTGGCGCCAATAGAAAAAGCGCAAGCGTTGCTCGCAATGTTTACATTGGTGAGGGTGATGTAAACATCGCCTAAATTAGGGCCAACAGTGATGCTGTTTGTGGTAGCAGTTCCTGTGCCGCTAACAAGATACCCTAATGGATTAACTGAACCGGTGATAGAAAGCGCTGATGAGTTAATATTATGAGAAACTTGGGCCTGAAGCCCTGTTGCGAAGCAAAAAAAGCTACACAGCAATAGAAAGCCAATTGTTTTTTTCTTTTTCATAATCAAATCATTTTTTTATGTTAATAATTGATTGATTGTACATTATATCACAATAGTAGATAATGATTCATAGTGAAAGTAACAAGACGGCGCAAAGATAAAAAATATTTGAATATAAACATAAATATTTTTTATGCAAACATAAGATTCTCTTATATCTTACATTTCATATTTTACATTTTATACCTTACGTTAATAAGAATACAATCAATGTAGCAAAGCAAGCGATGGAGAAACCGACCATCAACGGTTTTCGGTTCATTTTAGGTCCAAGCGCCAGTCCGTAAGCCAATTTGACTAAGTTGTTGCTCAATATAGCCAAAAATGTTGCAGAGATGACTGCGCTTGCGGCTATTTGGTAACTTCCTTGAAACAGGCTTATAATGAATGGGGTAATATCGGTGCCACCCACAATAAACGACAAAATCTTTAATCCTTTGACGCCAAACTCCTGAACGGTGTAGTGGGTGGCTAATGAAAAGAGGACAAAGAGCAGGGCAAAAATCAGTGAGACTTTAAACTCCAGCGGGTTTTTATCGTTGTCAACGCTGTTGTAGTTTTGCAATTGTTCCGGAGATGGAGATTTGTAGTAGTAAGTTGCGGCGCCGACCCCTGTAACGATGAGGGATAACACAATGCAATAGTACCATGCCTGAAGAAACAGGTCAATATTAAAGATGAGGAGCAAAACCATGATGCGGATAAACATCATGCCGGTGGCCATGATAATGGCTCCGCTATAGCGATAACAGAGGCATTGAGGCGCTTTTTTGCTTTTTCGGGAGAGTACTACCGTGGTGGCGGTGCTGCTGTATAATCCCCCAAGAATGCCCGCTACAAGCAGGCCCGAGCGACGAAAGACAAATTTTTGTAACAGGTAACTGATGTAGGACATGCCCGAAATAATGACCGTTGCTAACCATATTTTTCTTGGAGTCAGGTCAATATAGTCAATAAAGCGCTCGGCGGAGAGGAGAGGTAATACAATCCCTGCAATAATGATGAACTTGGCCAACGTCATAAATTCGTCGTTGTTCATGCGGTTGGCAAATGAGATGAATGTCTCTTTCATCTCTGTCAGCAGCAGTACAATCACCAACACCAAAAGGCTAAACTCGATAGGTTGCATAATGATCAGCGCCGGAATGCAGTAGGTGATAAAGGCAATCACTATGGTGGTGATTCCGTATCGACGTAAATGGTACAACTTAAAGTAGTAGTTGAATCCCAGTAAAATGGCCAACACTACGCCGCCGCATCCCCAAAAGACTTTGGTGTCGGGGTCAATAATGTAGAGGATATAGCTGAGGATGCCAATGAGGGTAAAGGTGCGGTCGGAGCCAAAGAAGGGGTCTTTTTCTTCGCTCTTTAGGCGCAACTTTCTTTGTGACAATCCGATTACCAATGAGTAGAGTACAACCAAAAAGAGTTGGATGTAGTTTTGAGGGATGTTTAGAATTTGTTCCATAATTACTGTTGCAAAATTAACATTTTCTTGTCAAAAAAATTACAAATGGTAGATAAGTCGGATTATATTTCATACTTTTGCTGCAATATAAAGAGATTGTTAAATAATAATATGAGTGTATTTAGAAAAAAAGTAAACGAGCTCAAAGAACGCACTGCGCGGGCTGTTGAGGGCGGAGGAGCATCTGCCATTGCCAAGCAAAAAGCAATGGGTAAATTGCCTGCCCGCGAACGAATTAATCACCTGTTAGACCCCGGTTCTTTTTATGAGTACGACCTCTTTATTGAACACGATGCCAGAGAGTTTGGCATGGATGGCAAAGCTTTGCCCGGGGATGGCGTGGTGATTGGCACCGGAACGGTAAACGGACGTCCGATTGCTATTTATGCACAAGACTTTACAGTAGCAGGAGGCTCGTTAGGGTCGATGCATGCACGTAAGATTGCCAAGATTATGGACTACGCCCTGCGGATGCGCATTCCGTTGGTTGGGATCAACGATTCGGGCGGGGCGCGTATTCAGGAGGGAGTCAACTCTTTAGCAGGATATGGCGAGATTTTCTACCGCAATACCCAAGCGAGTGGCGTGATTCCGCAACTCTCTGTGATATTGGGGCCATGCGCAGGAGGCGCTGTCTACTCTCCGGCGCTGACCGACTTTGTGTTTGTAGTGGATAAGATATCCAAGATGTTTATCACCGGCCCCGAAGTGATCAAGTCGGTGTTGGGGGAGGAGATCGATATGGAGATGTTGGGCGGCGCACGGGTGCATAGCGAAATCACCGGTAACGCCCACTTCTTTGCCAAGACAGAGGCCGAGTGTTTTGCCCAGATAAAAACGTTACTCTCTTATCTGCCTGCGCATAACGATGATAAAATGAAAGCATTAGAGCCAAGGAAGCCACTAAAGGAGTATAAAATCGATAAAATTGTACCTGTTGATCCCACCAAGCCCTATGATGTGCGGGATGTGATTCGCGCTCTGACCGATAAGTCCGATTTTTTTGAAGTGCAGGAGATGTGGGCGGCCAACATAGTGATCGGATTCGGGCGTATTGACGGTAAGTCGATCGGCTTTATTGCCAACCAGCCCGCTGTGCTGGCAGGCGTGCTCGATTGTGACTCGTCGGACAAGGCGGCTCGTTTTGTCCGTTTTTGCGACGCTTTTAATATTCCGATGGTTACATTAGAAGACCTGCCGGGTTACCTGCCCGGAATCGATCAGGAGCACGCCGGCGTAATACGTCACGGAGCCAAATTGCTCTATGCTTATAGCGAAGCAACCGTTGCCCGGATCACCATTATTTTGCGCAAAGCATACGGCGGAGGTTATATTGCCATGAATTCGCGCCATCTGAGGGCTGACTTTGTATTTGCTTGGCCTACTGCCGAGATTGCGGTGATGGGGCCGGAGGGCGCCGCCAACATCATCTTCCGTAAGGAGATCATGGAGGCAGAGAACCCCCTTGCCATGCGCCGCCAAAAGGTGGAGGAGTATAAAAACAAGTTTGCCAATCCATACGTGGCTGCTGCTAAGGGCTATATTGACGCGGTGATCGATCCTAAAGAGACACGGGACCATTTGATACACATGTTGGAGATATCGGCAAATAAGACGGTAAAACGTCCCAGTAAAAAGCACGGAATTCCTCCATTTTAACGTGATGGTTATGTCAGATAGAGTACAAAAGAAAAGAGTGTCCAAAAATGCACAGAGTGACGAAAGAAAGATCTATGTGCAAATTTTTGAGGGCGGGCGCAGGTATGAAACATACAGTTCCATTAAGATGGATTTACGTAAACCTTGGAAAAAGCCTAATCCCCAAGAGATTCGTTCAACCATTCCAGGATCTGTGTTGTCTTTTTTGGTAATGGAGGGAGACGAAGTAAAAAAGAATCAAGAACTTATGGTGTATGAAGCGATGAAGATGCACAATAAGATTTGTGCGCCTTTTGATGGAGTGGTGGAGCAGATTGGGGTCAAATGTGGGGATAAACTTCAAAAAGGGGCCCTCATGATGGTGATCAAAGCAAGCGAGCCACAAGATTCGGTCGGGTCCGGTGTTTCTGACTTGTATCTGGAGGATTTTGGGTAAGATCAAAGTTATTGTCTGGAAGCGTCTAACTTAAGCAAGACAAAAAGCAAGATGGTAAAGGCCCATAGCGACGATCCTCCGTAGCTGATAAAGGGCAGAGGGATTCCTATTACCGGCATAAGGCCGATGGTCATACTAATGTTTACAAAAAAGTGAAAGAAAATGCAGGAGGCTACACAATAACCGTAGATGCGTACAAAGCTGTCTTTTTGTCTTTCTGCTATGAGGAGAATCCTGTAGAAAAGAATCAGAAATAGAATAATCAAAACAGACGATCCCAAAAAGCCCCACTCTTCTCCAATCGTACAGAAAATAAAATCGGTGGTCTGTTCCGGAACAAAGTTGTATCGCGTCTGGGTCCCTTTTAGGAACCCCTTGCCTGCCCAACCACCCGAACCAATCGCCACTTTTGATTGATGTACGTTGTATCCGGCGCCTTGCAAGTCTTGCTCCATTCCCAGCAAGATGTGGATGCGCATCTTTTGATATGGTTGTAAAACGCTGTTGATAAAATAGTCAACAGAAAAGACAATCAAAATGGAGACACATGCGCACAAGATTACCGCCCATAGGGAGTGGATCCTGGAGCGAAAAGCGTAGAAGCAACCAATGAGTACAAAAGGCAATAAGAGTAAAAGAAATAGATAGTCATTACCGATGCGCATGTTCTTGAGCAGGTAGTCGGGAAGCAACCACCAACTGAGGGCAAATAGTGCAGCGAACCCCAAAAGATACCCCCATTTTCTGGAAAAAAGTCCATAAGCAAGGGCGCAGGCGGCGGTAACCAGAATCAGAATATCTGTTTTTTCCCAAATGATGGAGAGGATGAACAACATCACTGTGAATATGCCAAAGACAATCACCCATCCCGAAAGCCCCTCTCTATAAAGCACTAAGAAAAAAGCGGCAAATACGAGCGCCAGGCCTGTTTCGGGCTCAAGAAGGACAAGTACAGCCGGTAGCAGCATGATACCCACAACAGTAACTAAGCCGCTGAATGTCCTTAGTTTAAAGTCATGAAAGCTCATGATGCGCGCCAATGCCAATGAGCACGCTACTTTTGCAAATTCGGCCGGCTGCAGGCGAATCCCTGCGATGTCAAACCACGATTTGGAACCGTTTATGGTGATCCCAAAAATGAGGACAGCTACAAGGGAGAGTATAGAGGCTAAATAGATGAGCCAGGCAAATACGGAGTAGACCTTGCTGTCTACCAAAAGGCAGGCAATGGCTACTATCATGGCTCCAACGATCCAGAGAAATTGCATGCCGTAACGTTGGGAGGTGTCAAAAATATCGAGAAGTGTGCCGCCCTCAGTATCGTCGTAAATAGAGGCAAAAATATTGAACCATCCTATGAGCACAAGGGCTAAAAAAACGCAGATGATGATCCAATCTAACTTTTTGAAGAAATGGCGGGTCTTCATGGGCGGAGAACATTATTTTGAAGATTTCCATTCAGTATCCAATTCAAAAGGTCTGTACGTGAATTGGTGCCGGTGAGGTATTTTTCTGTCACTAAGGAGGCTATAGGAGCAGCCCAGGTTGCGCCAAATCCTGCATTTTCTACGTATACTGCAATGGCGATCTTTGGGTTTTCGCGGGGGGCAAAACAGATGAATACGGAGTGATCCCTTTTGTTCCCGTGGGGATTTTCTGCGGTACCGGTTTTTCCGCATAGTTCAATCTTGGAAAGCCTTGACCAACGGGCCGTAGAGCCACCCCCTCCGTTAACGGCCAAGTACATTCCCTCAACGACCGGTTCAAAGTGTATGGGGTCGATAGATGTGTAGTGTCGTTGGGTATATGCACTTCTGTCGACGATGGTATCTTTGATTTCGCGAATAATGTGAGGTGTTATGTAGTAGCCTCTGTTGGCGATAATGGCCGCCAAATTGGCCAATTGTAGCGGAGTCGCTCCAATCTCACCCTGTCCGATTGATAAGGAGATCACTGTAAGAGAACCCCATCGACTGCGATAGATTCTATCATAATAGGATGTGGTTGGAATCGTTCCGGTTTGTTCGGAAGGGAAATCGGAGCCTAACTTTTGACCCAATCCAAAGCTGCGAACGTGGTTGCCCCAGGCAGACAGTGCGTCGCCGGCCCTGTTGTATTTTCGACTATCTAAAATAGCGCGAAAAGTATTACAATAGTAGGCGTTGCACGACATCTGTATCGATTGCACCAAGTCGGTAGGCGAGGAGTGTGTGTGGCAACCAACAGTCAATCCTCCGGCGTGATACCCCAAGCTGCAGCCAAAGCGGGTTTCGGGAGTTATTACCCCTTCTTGCAATGCAATCAATCCGTTAACAACTTTAAATACAGAACCCGGTGGATAGGAAGACATTACTGCACGGTTAAACATGGGTTTGAACGGGTCGGTAGCCAATGAAACAAAATGTTTGTTGATGTTGGCTAACTGATTTACGTGAATTCCCGGGCTTGACACCATACACAAAATCTCTCCTGTTTGGGGTTCAATGGCTATAATGCTGCCTACTTTGTTTACCATTAACCGTTCTGCAAACTCTTGCAAGTTTGCATCAATGGTAGAGACCAAGTCTTTGCCCGGGATCGCTTTTAAGTCGTTGGCGCCATTGTTATAAGATGATACGATTTGGTTATGGACGTTGCGCAAAAAAACACTGTTCCCTTTACGCCCTTTTAGAAAAGGTTCGTAAGACTGCTCAATGCCCGTGATGCCGGTATAGTCACCCTGACGGTATTCGGGATTCCGGCGCAAGAACGCCGAATCGACTTCTGAGATGTATCCCAACAGATTTCCACCCAGATTGCGGGGATAGGAACGAATGGTACGCGGAATGCTCGAGAAGCCGGTGAACTTGTACTGTTTTTCTTTAAAGAGGGCATGCTCTTCTGCGCTTGCCTGCTTGATTAAAGATACCGACCTGAAACCGATTTGGCGACGTCGTTTGTTGATGTCATTGAGCCGTTCTGTCAACACCTCCCGGGAGATTTTAAAGATTTGACAAAATTCGGTGGTGTCAAATGCGTTCATCTCTCTTGGGGTAACTGAAATATCATAAGAAATCAGATTACTTACAATGATTTCACCATTTCTGTCAAATATCAGTCCGCGGGCCGGATAGACCACTTCGTACTTCATTACATTGTTGCTTGCCGTGTCTTTGTTAGCGGGGTCGATCACCAAATAGAGTAATCTAAATGCAATGATGATCGATAACAACAGAAAACTGCCAAAAATGATGTTTTTCTTCATGAGTCAAATCCGCGTTTCCGGTTAAAGAGGGTTGCCTGTACAAGCACAATGAGCAATGTGTTGAGAGCTGCGCTGCATACGATCCTTGCAATGGTTAGGTACAGGTAGCTGAGCCGGAAATTCTCCCATCCAAACAGAACTGCATGATGGATCAATAAAGATACTGCGACAAAGGCTACATAACGCGTCAGCCCAAGGGTATTTAGTCCGGGAGTGGCCGTTTGACCCACCTCTCCTTTTACAGTTACTAATTTTAATAAATTGGGTCTGAGCAGCGCCAAACAAACTGATGCAGAGGCATGCAGACCCAGCATGCCTGTGGCGGAGATATCTGTAATAAGTCCTATGGCAAAAGCCCAGACCAAAAGGTAGACCGTATGGTAGCCAAAGGGAAAGAGGAGGATGAACAGCACATATATGCAGGGATAGAGAAAAGGCCCTATTTGGATGCGCTCAAAAATAAAGGCTTGAAAAAGACAAATGATGAGCAACCGTCCAAAGTATAGAAAAAATCTTTTCATGGCTCTACAAGCAGGTTATGAATCTCCTGCGCATGCCTGCTACGGATTACGTAAACATAGCGCAATGTATTAAAATTCTGGAACAGACTAACTTGAGCTTCCAGGAAAGTGCCTTGTGTAATGGTCGTTCCGGTGACGATTCCCAAAGGAATACGGGCAGGGAAGATTTGAGAGAATCCGCTGGTAACAACCGTGTCTCCAACTGCAACCTGACTGTGTTGAGGTAAGTCCGGAATGGTGGCTGTATGGATTTTTTTTCCGTTCCATGCGAGCGAGCCAATGTCTCCCCCGGGCTCTATTCGCGTGTTGATTTGTATTTGGTTGCTAAGCAGAGAAATAATCCGTGAGTGATTTTCATAAACATTTTGTACTATGCCTATTACGCCTTGGTCGCCTATTACGCCCATTTCCGGTTGAATACCGTGGACACTTCCTTTATTGATAATGAGGAAATTTTGATGGCTTGAGGTGGTGTTGTGCACCACTTCTGCGCTGATACAGGAGAAAGTTGAATCAAGAGGAGCGGGAGGAATAAAAACAGATTGATATTTAAAGAGTTCTGTGCGTAAACGCATATTCTCTTCTGCCAACTCTTTATTTACAGTATTCAAATGAAAATAGTTATCAATGGCTTTTTGACGCTTCCATAAAAAATGGTGTCCGGCGCTAAGAAAGCGCACGATTCCGGCTTGTTGAACCACGCTGTTGTGTGCCATGAGATAAATAGCAATCGCCTGAAATATAGCAAATAAAAGAATTACGATTGTTCTTTGTATCCACGATTTTTGGCGACTCATCATATCAGGAGCTACGATTTAACGGAGTAGAAATGGGAAGTTTCCAATATTTTTTAACGCAATACCGGTACCGCGGGCTACTGCGTGCAGAGGGTTTTCAGAGACATGAATGGGAATATTGATTTTGTTGAACAACCTTGTATCCAACCCCCTGAGTAGTGCGCCGCCTCCGGTTAAAAAGATCCCTTTTTGCACAATATCGGCATACAATTCGGGAGGAGTCTGTTCCAAAACGGCCAAAACGGCTGTTTCGATCTTTGCCAATGACTTATCCAGGCAGTGCGCAATCTCCTGACTGGTTACCGAAACCTCTACGGGTAAAGCGGTCATTAGATTGGGGCCACGAACAATATAAGGCTCCGGCGGATTTTCCAGATCGGAGATGGCAGATCCGACATTGATCTTAATATCTTCAGCCGAACGCTCTCCTATCTTGATGTTGTGCTGGTGCCTCATGTATTGTTGGATTTCGTAGGTAAAACCGTCTCCGGCCACACGGATACTCTGGTTGCACACAATACCGCCAAGGGCAATGACGGCAATTTCGGTAGTGCCCCCTCCAATGTCTACCACCATGTTTCCCTCCGGCGCTTCGACATCAATGCCAATACCAAGCGCAGCAGCCATGGGTTCGTAGATCATATACACATCCCGTCCTCCGGCATGCTCCGAAGAGTCGCGCACGGCACGAATTTCTACTTCTGTACTTCCGGATGGAATGCACACCACCATACGAAGGCTGGGAGAGATGAACTGATTTTTTGATCTGGTCAATTTGATCATGCCACGGATCATCTGTTCGGCAGCATTAAAATCTGCAATGACGCCGTCACGCAATGGACGAATGGTTTTTATGTTTTCGTGTGTTTTTCCATGCATGAGCCGCGCCGTTTTACCGATGGCTTTGGGCTTGCCTGTATTTTGATCAATGGCAATAATGGAGGGCTCATCGACCACAATCTTGTCGTTGTGGATAATAATCGTGTTTGCTGTTCCAAGGTCAATTGCCAGTTCTTGTGTTAAAAAAGAGAACGCCATATTTGAAAATTTGATAGTTTTATATTGAATTTAGTGTTTAAAATGTCTAAAACCGGTGCATATCATGACCACATGGTGAGCGTTACAATAGTCTATGGACTCTTGATCGCGCACCGATCCACCGGGTTGTATGATTGATGTGATCCCCGCTTTGTGCGCCATCTCTACGCAATCAGGGAAAGGGAAAAAGGCGTCGGAAGCCATCACTGCGTTCTCCAAAGAAAAGCCAAATCTTTGTGCTTTTTCAATGGCCTGACGCAATGCATCTATGCGGGAAGTTTGCCCCACCCCCGACGCAAGAAGCATCTGATCCTTTGCCAATACAATGGCGTTGGACTTGGAGTGCCTGACCAATTTATTGGCAAAAAGCAAGTCCGCTATTTGCGAGGGATTGGGCTTTTGAAGAGTAGAAGCGGTCATGTTGTAAGCTCCTTCTATGCACTGGTCTCGCTCTTGTATCAACACACCGTGCAGGAGTGAACGGAATTTTTCTTTGGGCAGGGGCGCGGAGGAGGAATGCAACAGGATCCTGTTTTTCTTTGTAGTGAGGATGTCAATGGCCTCTTGAGAAAAGGAGGGGGCGACTAGAACTTCAAAAAAGAGCGTATTCATGGCTTGAGCCACATCGATTTCTACCGGCCTGTTGGAGATGATGACGCCTCCAAAGGCAGATTGGGGGTCGGCTTTAAAAGCTTTTTCCCAAGCCTTCACAAGAGAGGCGTCCGATGCGCAGCCGCAAGCGTTGTTGTGTTTGATGATGGCGATGGTGGGATCGCTAAAGTCGGCGATCAACTCAATGGCGGCTTCTAGATCTAACAGGTTATTGTACGACAGCTCTTTTCCGTGCAGCTGTTTGGGAAGCAACTCCGGTTGTCCGGTATAACGTCCCGATTGGTGTGGATTTTCTCCATACCTTAGGGTTTGTGTTCCAC
>WQYK01000037.1 GCA_009781275.1 Bacteroidales bacterium
AAAAGAGGCGAGAGATGAGCAGCGAGAGAAACAGAGAACCACGGCGTCCGGCGCCAATGATAATTCCGGTAATTGGCTATTTGTCAGGAATTTTATCCATTCACTTCCTCAATAGCTTTGAGGCGTTGCCCTCTTTTATGATCCTTAGGCTCAACAACATTCTTCTGTTTTTGATCTTTCTTTGTATCGCTGGTTTTCTGTGCATATACCTCCTACCCCGCTACACCTCTATACGTTTCCCTGTTGCTTGTTACACCCTGAGTATTGCCGCGTTGTTTTTTACAGGGGCATGGAGCTATTATCAACAAAACAACCTTACTGCACTTCCTCAAAACAGTGAGTTTACCATGGCTTACGGTGAAGTTGAGCGGGTCACCCCAACAAAGAGCAAACGATTCATGCGCATCAATACCCGACTGCTCGCCTATAGGCAAGAAGAAGAGAGTGTTCAATGTAACATGAAATCGTTCATATACATTCCTATAGAAAATTATGATACAAATCTTCAAGCAGGGTCAAAGATTTGGACAGTCTCCAAAATTCAAATAGACAGCACCATGCCTCCCTCTCTCTTTCTTTTCCGCTCCGCCCCATTGGGATTTACGCCCCAAAAACGTTCGCTTCCGGCTCGATTGGGCGAGGGACTACTTCTTTACCTCAAAACCCACATCCGCGACCCAAACTCTTTTGCGCTGATTGCAGGACTCAGTTTGGGCAATAAAGAGGCTTTTGATCCCGAACTTAAAAGTGCCTACGCTTCGTCCGGGGCCATGCACATATTGGCTGTATCTGGTTTGCATGTAGGCATTATTTACGCCATCATACAATTGGTGCTCAACCTGTTGCTTCCAGGAAACAAACGTCGGCAAAGTACCATCAAGCAAATCCTTGCCTTTAGCGCGTTAACACTCTTTGCCGCCATGGCCCGGTTTACCCCCTCAGTCACACGCGCCCTTCTTATGGTGGGACTGTCGATCTCCGGTAAATGGATTAAACGCCCCATACACTCACTGCAAACGCTGTTTACGACAGCTTTGCTCCTCTGCATCATCAATCCTGCAGCCATTTTTGAAATTGGTTTCCAGCTCTCCTTTTGCGCTGTGCTCGTCATTCTCACCTTGCACCCGCCCCTGCATCGACTTCTACGTCCCAAAACAACAGTGGGCAAATACTTATGGACGCTCATCACCATGTCGATTGTCGCCCAAATGGGCACAGCGCCGCTTGCCTATTACTACTTTGGCATTTTCCCTTATCTTTTTCTGCTCACCAATCTCTTCATCATCCCCCTGACCGGCATACTGCTCCATTTGCTGTGCGCCTGGCTGGCGTTGGGGCAAATCCCCTTTGTCGGTCCCGCCCTGTTATGGGTTATGGAAAACACCGCATGGCTTATGAACAATATTGTTATTTGGGTTGACGGGTTGATGTAGGAGATTTTTTTTACCTTTGCGTTGATTTTTTACCTTTTGAATCACTATGGGAGGATTTTTCGGCGTAGCGGCCAAATCAAATTGTTCAATCGATCTTTTTTACGGGACTGATTATCATTCACATCTGGGAACCAAGCGAGGCGGGATGGCTTGTATTAATCCGGACGGCTCTTTTGCCCGCTCCATACACAGCATAGAAAACGCCCATTTTAGAAAAAAATTTGAAGACGACCTCCACGAATTTGAGGGCCATTCCGGAATCGGCATCATCAGCGACACCGACGCACAACCCATTACCATTCATTCTCACTTGGGCGTCTTTGCCATTGTCACTGTTGCCCGTATCAACAACCTTAAAGCTTTGGCCGAAGAGTTGATCTCCAAAGGCAAAAACTTTAACGAACTTAGCTCAGGCTCATTTAACCCAACCGAGCTAGTGGCCCAGTTGATTACCGAAAAAAGCACTTTTGCCCAAGGGATTCGCTACGCTCAGGAACGGATCAAAGGCTCCTGCTCGATGCTGATTCTCACCAAAGATGGAGTTATTGCCGCCCGAGACAGATATGGGCGTACGCCTATTGTTCTCGGGAAAAAAGAGGGCGCTTACGCGTGTGCATCTGAGTTTTGCAGTTTTCCCAACCTTGGATATAGCCTGGAGCATTACTTGGGCCCCGGAGAAGCCGTCCAAATCACCTCTGACGGATATACCCGTCTGTTGGAAGCGGGTGACAAACTACAAATTTGCTCTTTCCTGTGGATCTATTACGGATATCCGTCCAGTTGTTACGAGGGAATCAATGTGGACGACGTTCGTTACCGCTGTGGAGCGGCCATGGGACAACAAGATCCGACAGAGTTAGACTGCGTATCGGGCATCCCCGATTCCGGAACCTGTATGGCTATTGGTTATGCGCAAGGGAAAGGTGTCCCATATCGCAATGCAGTAGTGAAATACACCCCAACCTGGCCCCGCAGCTTTATGCCCTCCAACAAAAAAGTGAGGGACTTGGTTGCCCAAATGAAATTGTTACCCAACAATGGTTTACTCATCGGTAAACGAGTGGCTTTTTGTGACGACTCTATTGTAAGAGGTACTCAGTTTAGGGGTCATGCAAAAAGGCTTTACCAATACGGAACCAAAGAGGTACATATCCGCATTAGTTGCCCTCCCTTACTCCATGCCTGCCCTTTTCTTAACTTTACTGCCTCCGAATCGGAAATGGAATTGATTACACGCCGCGTTATTGACACCTTAGAGGGGGAAGAACACGCTTCTAAACTGCCTCTTTATGCCACAACAAGCAGCAATGAGTATAAAAAAATGATAGAAAAAATTAAAGAGAGTCTTTCAGTTGACTCATTAGTTTTCAATACTATTGAAGCATTCTCTACATCCATAAGCCTGCCCAAGGAGCAAATTTGCACCCACTGTTTTGATGGTTCAAGCTTTGGAGCATAATTGAATTTCCAAGATTTTGCTTACATTTGTCGCGGATTTGAATAAATCCATTTTTATCCTTAACCAAAAAACTGTTCTATGAACATCTTTATTTCCAGCCTTAATTTTAAGGCAACAAAAGAGGACCTTTTCAGCCTCTTTGCCCCATTCGGAGAAGTTTCTGCTGCCCGTATTATTTTTAATCGAGAGACCCATCGCTCTAAAGGATACGGGTTTGTCGATATGCCAAACGATGATGAAGGCCATGCAGCCATTCAGGCATTAAACGGATCCGAGCACATGGGAAGAGCCATTAACGTCACTGTAGCCAATGATCGTCCAGCGGGAGAAGCTTAGTTAAATACGGTTCTAAAAAAAAGAAAGAGGCTTTTGGCCTCTTTTTTTAATTTCTCATTTTAACAAGTTCAACTTTCGAACCTCTCTACCCAAGAATTCCGGCAAAAAGATCAAAGAAAGCCTTGAGGTTTGGGAATAACAACCCCACAACCGACAGGACACTCTTAATAATGAATAAAATAAGTTCCATAAAACTTTAAAGTGTTTACTGGAAAAAAGCAAGGATATCCGGCAAAAACTTTAATAGAGCCGAAATAATCGTAATAATGATAGACAACAGTGAAATGATTTCTGCGAAGCCCATGATAAAAAATGTTTTAGTTAATAAATAAGTGTAATTACAACCGTCGCCGCAAAGCTAAGAAAAAAGTTTCTATTATCAAAAAAAAATTACTTTGCAAATACCATTTCATCCAATAGATAACCTGCTCCGGCAAATTTGTCAATAATAAAAAGTACGTAACGTATATCTACTGAGATATTTCGACACACAACAGGGTCAAAAGCCAAATCACTCATGGTACCCTCCCAAACACGGTCAAAGTTGAGGCCCAGCAGTTCACCATTGGCATTCAAAATAGGGCTTCCGGAATTCCCACCGGAAGTATGGTTGGTCGCTATGAAACATACCGGCACCGTTCCGTTCACCGCCCAGCGTCCAAAATCTCTATTTTGAAAGAGTTCTCTCAATTTTTGAGGAACATCATAGTCGTCAATATTGGGGTTGTCTTTTTCCATAATGCCGTCTAAAGTAGAAAGTGGTTCGTAATAAACAGCATCCATGGGTTTGTATCCTTTGACTTTTCCATAAGCCACCCTAAGGGTGGAGTTGGCGTCCGGATAGAAAACTTTGTTCTTCTGAAACTCCATTTGTCCCTTCATGTAATTTCTATAGAGCAGGGTAATGGCGTTGTTTATTTCTGTCACCTTAGGCAATACTACCTGATTATATTGATTTATATACTCAGTATAGAGCTGCAAGGCAGGATCTCTGCGCAAAACTTCGATAAAATTGTCGCTACGCAGAGACTCCATTGTCCTCTCCTTAGAAGTGACGAGAGAGGTTGAAAAGAGCTCTTCTGCCCACATTTCAATAGAAAAGCCATATTTGGTTATCTGCCCGGCAATGAACGGAGCCTGAAATCGCGAAGGCACATTCATCAAATATTCACGCATCAACACCACAAAAGAACTCTGGTCAATGGGCCGGTAGTAGTCTTTAAAAAACAACTCCAACTGTTCTGATACCAAAGTTCGAACTCTTTCTGGATCACTATTGGCCCTTTCTTCCCTTGCTAACAGTTGAGAAAGAGCGCCTGCCGCACGTATGATCTCCACACATACCAATGCTTCTGTGTGGTAATCTGCTGCATTGGCATATGGTTCCAGTTCATCATAAAGTTCCTGAAGCTGCGCAACCAGCAAAGCGTATTGGGGTTTGCCAGCCGCCCACAAAGTAAAGGACTCTTCAAACGCCCTCTTTTGCTCCACCGTTTGTAAACGTATCAATCCCTTTGTCTCGCCCTGCCACTTTTTCCACGAGTTGGCCACAGATGCATTCTTAGAGGCGTATTGAATCCGCACAGAGGGACTCTTGGCCATCTCGGCATTCATGATATCCAGGCGCAAGGTACGCAATCTTATCTTGTGGGGATTAGACTCTTGAATGTAACGAACCGCTTCAGAATGTACATACTGTTGTGTTCTTCCCGGGTAGCCGTACACCATTGTAAAGTCGTTCTCTTTAACGCCCTTTAAAGAGATGGTAAAGAATTTTTTGGGTTTAAACGGCACATTTGAAGGATCGTAGGGGGCCGGTTTATTGTCAGGGCCGGCATAAACCCTAAAAATCGCAAAGTCGCCGGTGTGGCGCGGCCACATCCAATTGTCGGTATCGCCCCCGAATTTGCCAATGGCAGAGGGAGGCGCTCCAACCAAACGAACGTCTGTGTACGCTTCAAAAACAAAGAGAAAATATTGGTTGCCGTAAAAGAGCGACTCTACACGAGCCTGATAATGCGTCCCTTCAATGGCTTTGGCCACTACTGCCTCCTGATTGGAACGTACTATCTGTTCCCTCTCTTTTTCATCCATCCCATCGGTGACCCCTTTTAATACAGCCCCCGTCACATCATCCATACGAACCAGAAAACGCACCACAAGCCCTCTGTTGGGCAACTCCTCGCCCCTGTTCATGGCCCAAAATCCATGCGTCAGATAGTCGTTTTCTAAAGAGGAGTGGGACTGGATTTGGCCATATCCGCAATGGTGATTGGTAATCAACAGGCCATCTCCGGAGATCAACTCTCCGGTACATCCTCCGCCAAAATGGACAATGGCGTCCTTAAGACAAGCCTTATTAACACTATAGACATCTTCTGCAGTTAATCTAAACCCATTCTTTTGCATGTCCTTAATTCGCTGTGAAATAATGACAGGCAACCACATACCTTCGTCTGCGCGCAGAACCGGCAACGACAGGATGACAAGCAATCCAAAAAGCAATAGTTTTTTCATAATGATCTTAATTTATATCTTTGCAAAAATAGTAATAATTTTTATGAATCAACTTGCCCGTTATATTATCGCCCTTGCCGTTGTGGCATTTGTTTGCTTTCTCGCCTGGTTCTTTAGCGACATCCTTACCTATATACTGATTGCGGCCATTCTCTCTGTCATGGGCAGGCCGTTGGTTAACCTCCTAAATTCAATTCATATCGGAAAATGGAGTATCCCCCGTTCCCTTTGCTCTTTGATAACCATGATCGCTTTGATGGGGTTTGTTACGACCATCTTTCTATTTATCATCCCGCTTTTGACAAAAATTATTTTACATATATCCGCTCTTGATATTGATCAAATCTCTGCAAATCTGTCTGTACCCTTGCAGGAGATGAACCAGTTTCTTCAGAAGTATTTGCCCGGGGCAGGAGACGATTTTACGGTGCAAACACTCTTTACCCAACAGTTGTCTTCCATGATCAGTGAGTTTAGCCTTACTCAATCATTAAATTCCATAGCGACAATATTGATCAAGCTTGGCATCGGTATTTTTGTAGTTTGCTTTGTTACCTTTTTCTTTCTTCAGGAAAAAGATATGTTCAACAACATTGTATTGAGTCTGTTTCCAGAAAAATACGAGCAAAACGCTTCCCGTGCCCTCCAATCCACCACCCATTTACTCTCCCGTTACTTTATAGGCATCTGTATTGAGACGATCCTCATTACTATTCTCAATACTGCAGGACTCACGCTTATTTGCGGGTTCGATTTTCAGTTGGCCATTATTTTGGCTTTTGCTTCCGGCGTACTCAACGTGATTCCCTATATAGGCCCCGTAGTGGGCGGACTCATAGGGGTCTCGTTTGGGATTCTTGGTTATTACCAAACGGCCGAAACGATGAACCTCCTTTGGGTCATCCTGCCCATTGCGCTTGTCTACACAACCACTAACTTAATAGACGTTTTTATCTTTCAACCCTATATCTACTCAAACAGTGTCAAGGCGCATCCGCTGGAGATCTTTATGGTGATCATGATTGCCGGAAGTATTGCAGGTGTGGTGGGTATGTTGGTCGCAATTCCAGCCTATACGGTAATCCGCGTCTTTGCTGGAGAGTTTTTCAACCACTTTAGAGTAGTACAAAAACTCACCAATCGGATGAGCACCGAATAAAAAAGCCTCAGCAAGATAATCTCGACTGAGGCCTTTGACACGTCTATTGGCAGTTACTGACCCTCGCTTATTGCTTTGTATTTTTCATACAGTGGTAGATATGCTTCATCCTTACCTTGCAAGCGATAGTAGCTATTTTTTAAATAGATCGCAATCTCAGCCTGAACATCCTTATCATTCGTCAAGGCAAAAGCTTTTTCAAAAGGATCGACTGCTTTCATCAAAATCTGATCGGACTCTTCCATCATTGCAGCCCACTTTCTGTCATCCAGTTCATCGGCAGCTCTGTTTTGTATATCTACTACTGTGTCATAATACATTGAACCGATATTAAGATAGCCATACATGTAATTGGGATTTATCTCTACAGATTTATGAAAGCATTCCAAAGCTTTTTCGTTGTTATTCAGTTTTCTCCAAGCATTACCTTCTGCATAGAATAGGCTCTCGTTATTTGGCTCATTTTCTTGGGCTTTGCGGATATATTCCATCACTTTGGAAGGATCCTCATCATTTTCATTGAACAAATTGATCAAGGATACCAAAATTCCTTGATTCGAAGGATATTTTGTAAACCCCTCTGCGAGTACAAACTCAGCCTTATCTACCTGATCTAAAGCCTTATATGACTCAGCTAAAATAGAATACGCTACTCCCTCGTGCAAATAGCCCATATCAACAGCGCGCTTAATATATTCAGTCGCCCTCTCATACTCCTGGGCATAAAAAGCTGTCAATCCAGTGTAAAACAAGATAACTGTATCCACAGAATTAAGCGCCGGATGTTCAAAGCAACGAACAGCGTCTCCAAAATTCCTTGATGAAAGAGAGTAGTCACCCATTGAATTGGCAGTCATTGCATCCGACAGGTAACGCCTCTGCAAGTTTGAGAATCCTTCTAAAAGATCCTTCTTTTGAGAGCCTTTTGCGTCAAATCCAAATCCTTTATGAAAAGCATCGTACGCCTCGCTTAAGAGGTCTTGAGGCAACAACGGTTTGGTCACCACCCAAAAAGCAAGGCTTCCATCCGCATCGTAATAAAGATCTTTATCAGCATAGTGAACAACCTCATACTCTTCTCCATCGATGGTTGCTTTGCTTGAACCGGTGGAGCGTTGATCTTTTAAAACCACCCTTACCTCTATCGGAGAAAGGCCGGTTAATAAGTTTCTTGAAGGATAATCAAAAATGGAAATAATACTCTTGCCCAGTTTCACCCAAGATGCGGCATCTTGAGCCTTTTTTCCGGCAACATCGGTCTTTGCTTTTTCATAAGCTTTCAAAGCATTGTCCGCTTCTTTATTTTGAGCGGATAGCTGAAACGCGATTAGCATCAAGGTAAATAAAAAAAACTTTTTCATAATAATACAATTTAAATAAACAGTTTTGGTGATTAATATTTATACATACATATCTATTCCTGAATGTTTTCTGTTTCTGATTCTGCAACTTTTTCTTCGCTCTTGTTCACACGGCAAACCGCAGCAATCGTATCGTTGTCCCGCAACTGAATGAGTCTGACGCCTTGGGTTGCCCTTCCTGCTACACGCACGTCAGAGACAGCCAAACGAATCGTAATCCCCGAGCGATTAATGATCATCAAATCATTTTTATCCCCCACATCCTTAATGGCAATCAGCTTTCCGGTTTTTTCTGTAATGTTCAACGTTTTAACACCTTTACCTCCACGATTGGTTATCCTGTAGTCATCCAAACCGGAGCGTTTGCCATATCCGTTTTCGCTTACCACCATAATGTGACGAGGTGAAGTCTCGCCTTCCATCTCTATATCTACACAAACCATGCCAATCACTTCATCCTCGTCAGAAACAGTAATTCCTCGTACGCCGGCCCCGGTTCTTCCGATGGGACGAACCTGCGATTCGTTAAACCGTACGCACCGTCCCTCCTTGCCTGCCAGCAAAATTTCCGATTTTCCGGTGGTCAGGATCGCTTCCAACAACTCATCCCCTTCACGAATGGTAATGGCATTCACGCCGTTAGCGCGGGGGCGGGAGTAGGCCTCCAAAGAGGTCTTTTTTACAGTTCCGCGTTTGGTACACAAGAGAATATAGTTGTTGTTGATATAATCTTCGTCGGTAAGGTTTTTAACGTTAATGTAAGCGCGCACCTTGTCTTGAGGGTCAATATTGATCACATTTTGAATGGCACGTCCTTTGGAAGCTTTGGCCCCTTCAGGGATTTGATACACCTTTAGCCAGTAGCACTTTCCGTTTTGAGTAAAGAAGAGCATGGTGCTGTGGGTGTTGGCTACGTAAATGTGCTCAATAAAATCTTCATCGCGGGTGACGCTTCCCTTGGCACCCACTCCGCCGCGGTTTTGGAGGCGAAACTCTGTGAGCGGAGTCCGTTTCACATAGCCTAAGTGCGAGATTGTGATCACCACATCTTCATCCGAGTAAAAATCTTCTGGATTGAACTCTCCTTCTGAGGGTACAATCATGGTGCGGCGATCGTCTCCAAACCTTTGGGCAACATCGCTCAATTCATCTTTGATGACGCCCATCTGAAGATTTTCGTCTTCCAGCAACCTAAGAAGGTGGGCGATCAACTTAGCCAACTCGTCATACTCAGCTTGCAGCTTCTCACGCTCCATGCCGATCAATTGGCGCAAACGCATCTCAACGATCGCCTTGGCTTGCACTTCGGAAAAGCCGAATTGGGTCATCAATCCCGTCCACGCCTCTTCTGTAGTTTGGGAAGCCCGAATCAAGGCAATAACCTCATCTATAATATCGAGTGCTTTTAACAAGCCTTCCAGAATATGCGCCCGTTTCTCTGCCTGTTCCAGTTCATATCGGGCACGGCGAACCACCACTTCGTGACGGTGGCGCACATAATATTTGATAAGCTGTTTTAGATTCAACAATCTGGGACGCCCATCAACAAGCGCTATATTGTTAACAGAGAAAGAAGCTTGTAATTGTGTATATTTATACAGATTGTTGAGTACAACGTTGACAATGGCGCCCATTTTGAGCTTAATCACAATCCGCATGCCGTTACGGTCGCTCTCGTCATTGACATACGCAATCCCATCTAATTTTTTCTCTTCTACCAACTCCGCAATCTTTTCTATCAACTCGCGCTTGTTTACTAAGTAGGGAATCTCGGTAACCACAATCGTCTCCCTTCCTGTTGAGGAGACTTCAACATCGGTTTTAGCACGCACCACAATGCGGCCACGTCCCGTCTCAAAAGCGTCACGAATACCCGATACTCCGTAAATGGTTCCACCGGTAGGAAAATCGGGGCCCTTGACATGATGCATGATCTCCTCTGTGGTGATCTCTTTATTGTCAATGTAGGCACACACAGCAGAAGCGATCTCCCGCAGGTTATGGGGCGGCATATTGGTAGCCATACCCACTGCTATACCCGATGCTCCGTTTAAGAGTAACAAGGGCACCTTTCCAGGCATCACCGTAGGTTCCTCCAACGAGTCGTCAAAGTTAGGTCGAAAATCGACCGTACCTTTATCTAAATCGGCCAACACCTCTTCTGCAATTTTTAAAAGACGCGCCTCGGTATAACGCATTGCCGCAGGCATATCTCCATCTACCGAACCGTAATTACCCTGTCCGTCAACCAACATATAACGCATGCTCCACTCCTGGGCCATGCGCACCATTGCCTCATATACGCTTGAGTCTCCATGGGGATGGTATTTACCCAGTACCTCTCCCACAATACGGGCAGACTTTTTAAATGGTTTGGATGCATTTAATCCCAACTCCGACATCCCAAAAAGCACCCTGCGATGCACCGGTTTTAGTCCATCCCTTACATCGGGCAATGCACGAGAAACAATCACCGACATCGAATAGTCGATGTAGGCGCTTTTCATCTCCTCCTCAATATTGATCTTTACAACCCTTCCAATTTGTTCGTTCACTTCTTCTAACATCTGTTGCGGTCTATCTATTTAATTATCAGCAAATACACTTGTTTAAAATGGCCCAATACGCTCAAAACGCACGCTCAAAAAGAGTGCTAATGTACGAAGATTTTCTTGAATTGTATTATTTTTGTCTATATTTACATGTCATGAACCTACGATTATCAAACGAACTTAATGATATTCTATCATATAGCCGGGAAGAAGCGATGCGATTGGGTAGTTTAATTATCACCCCTGATCACTTTGTTCTGGG
>WQYK01000038.1 GCA_009781275.1 Bacteroidales bacterium
CACACGTCTGTACAGTGGAACGGCCTGAGCGTGGAGATGCCCACCATGGGCCAAACCGACTTTTCACACCTGCCCCTCTTCTTTTTTGACGCCATGGAGCTGCACCTTGGCGGCGGGAGTGCGCTCTACGGCAACGGCAGCATAGGCGGGAGCGTGCGGTTAGAGACGCGCCCCCATTGGAATCGCGGCCTGCATGGAGAGGTTCGTTTAGGCGGCGGCAGTTTTGACCGCTATATGGCGGGCGCCACCCTGCGCTATGGCGGGAATCGCTGGGAGAGCAGAACCTCAACGCTCTACAGTTGCGCCCAAAATCGTTTTTACTTTACCAACAACACCCGCGCAGGCAAACCTCGGGAACAGCAGCAACACGCAGCCAACCAACATAAAGGTCTCTTGCAGGAGTTCTACAAAAAAGTGGGAGCCACCAACGAATTGTCGTTTCACTTATGGTACATGGATTTTGATAGAGACGTACAACCATCAGTCTCCAACAACGACCGTCCGGAGACATGGACTTCGATTCACGACAGAAATGTCAAATTTTCCGGCACATACCGCGGAAGTGTACATCGATTTAAGTACGCAGCTCAAGCGGGATATGCCCACGACTTCGAACGATACGAGAAAGATATAATTGAAGCAGACCGTATTACAGGCTCCGCAGATGGCGAATACAGTTGGGCTACATATACGGTAAAAGGAGGGGGGAGCGTCACCAATGTGACGCCCTCCGGAAAAGCCTTTGACGCAGCGACTCAGGAGTGGCGCTCCGATGTGTATGGCCTGTTGCTTTGGAAACCGACTCCCTCTTTGGCCGCCAATGCCGGCGTGAGGCGCTCCATGGTCTCCAACCTCTCCCTGATGCCCAGTCCTTTTATTGGGGCGCAATGTACATTCTTGCGCTATCGTTCCCACCACTTTACCCTACGTGGCGCTTTTTCCCAAAGCCATAAAATTCCCACCCTCAACGACCGCTACTGGGGAGGTAACAACGTCTATTTGAGGCCAGAGCGCTCCACCACTTGGGAATCTGGTATGGATTACGAGGCCATGTACGGAGTCTGGCGTTGGGCGGTCAACGGCACGTACTACAACAGCCATGTAATCGATTGGATTCGATGGTTTCCCGCCGGCGTGGTGTGGAGGCCTCAAAACATTCCTTTGATTGATACCTGGGGGATTGAAACGTCCATCAAATTGCAGGGCAATGTAGAGGCAGTGCAGCTTGGTTTGGACGGCCACTACGCCTATACCAACGTTACGGTCAAAGAGAGCTTGTGGAGCCACGACCCGGGCATTGGGAAACAATTGGCCTACCAGCCGTACCATTGCCTCTCAGCCGTTGCCAGAGGAAACTATCGGTTTCTATCGGTAGAGATTCAATCGCGCTACACCGGAGCACGCACCACCAACGACCTGCACGACAAACTGCCCGGCTACTGGTTGTGGAACGTGCGCGTGGGCTGCACCGCCCACTGGGGAGGGCAAAAAACAACGTTGCAACTCATGGTCAACAATATCTTTAATAAAGATTATCAGAATGTAAAATTTTACGCCATGCCGGGCAGAAACCTGATACTGAACATACAATATCAATTTTAAAAATAACAGAATGAAGAAAAATCTTTTTTTGCTTGCCGCAATCGGACTCTTTGCCATTTCCTCCTGCTCCAAAGACTCAAAACCGGAAGATACCGTGCACAGGGGCGTCATCATCATCAATCAGGGAAACTTCTCCTCACAAAACGGGAGCATCAGCTACTATCACGAGGAGAGCGGACAAGTGCTCAACCTTGCCTTTGAAGCTGCCAACGGAGGCGTCAGCTTAGGCGCCATTATCTTATCGGGATGGGTTGACGAACAGAATATCGCCTACCTCCTCTGCGCCAATCCCGACAAATTGTTGCGTATAGAGGCAGCCACAGCCAAGAGGACGGTGGGAGACATCACGCAGTCGTTGGTCAATCCCCGTAATGTTTTGGTACACGATGGACGTATCTACGTCACCAACTCGGGAAGCGACTACATAGAAGACGGCTGGTTTTGGGAGTACATTAACTCCTACGTAGCTGTCTATAACCAGGTTACTGGAGCCCACATCACCAACATTCCCGTGGGCAGTGACGCAGAAGGTTTGTGTGTGGCAAACAATCAGCTCTTTGTTGCCGTCAAGGAGGGCGTTAAAGTAATCGACCTGACAACCAACGCCATCAAAGCAACCATTACCTCTCAATCTTTTTGGGGCGCCGCCAAACACTTGGTGGTCGATCACCAAAACCGCGTTTGGGCTTCCTATCCCGGAGAGGGAGTAATGGAGATCAACAGCAGCTACACCGCAGAGGCGCGCACCATTACAGTCCCTTTAGATTACGAGGGCTACATCACCACAAACAAAGAGAGGGACCAAATCCTCACCTTTGCCACCCTTTATGACGACAATTGGCAATCGATTGGTTCCAGCTTATTTGCTTTAGATCTCAGAGCAGGGAGTTACAAAAGCCTGATTGAGGGAGAGCAGTTCTACAGCGCAGGCGCCAATCCCTTTACCGGAACCATCTATACATCAGAAGTCAACGGATATGTCACCAATAGTACAATGTTGGTAATAAAGCCGGATGGTACGGTCATAGATACTAAGACAGTGGGCGTGGGGACGGCGCGGTATCTCTTTTTTTAGTCGTGATAAATCACCGGGGGCGCCAATGGGGGGAGGGCCACCTGATGGGCAAAAGATTTTGCGGTCGGACTCGATTCAATGATATCGTTCTCAATAAACCACTCCATGGAGAAAGACTCGCCGGCAAGCTCATGTATACGCTTGATGATGGCGGCGCGGCTGGGGGCGTTAAAATAGGGGACGTTGTTAACCATACAACTATTGATTTCCGGTCTCCATACCCCTTTTTCATTATAGTAGCCTCCTTCAAAGAGTCCGACAACAGCATTTGGAGCCATATACTGTTCGATGCCAATTAAATCTTTCCACAACACTTCGGATGGATCGTTGGTGATATCGACATTACGATAAAAGCCTAAATTCTGCCAAAACAGAAGCCTCTCTTTTTCTTCATCGCTAATTTCAGTACCGAGACTGTAATACTCATCTGCCAATTTGGCAAATCCGTGACCTCCGGCCTCGTGTTGTACGATGGGCTTTAAGTAGTTATCTGCGTCAGAAGGACAAATGGCGATTGCCCAGCCGGAACTCGAAAAGTGGCAAGTGCCGCCATACTTAGTCGAATTTGCCACCAACGTGATCACTGTTTTTTCAATAGCTGCAATGGGAGCTTTTCGTGCGTATTCAAAGCACACACTATTTTTAGCTTCCATATGGGTACCCTCACCATGAAAAGCGGAGAACTTGGTGTTTTTGGCAACGCCGTTGATCCCGATTCCGCTTTCTGCAGATACTGCCCCAACAATGTAGACATTAAAGTAGCTTTGATACGCTTTGTAGGGTTGCACTTCAAAAAAACCTTCAATGGCTTTTTGCAGATCATTTACGTATTTACCCTGAGCGATCTCTGTAGCTGTATAGCCGTCGCCCATAAAGACAAGGTCAATACCGTTGCCATCAGTATGTCTTTGAAAAGCGTACCAGCTGCCATCGCTAAGTTGCGTACTTTCGGATTCAGAGGCGTCCATGTTGGGGGTACAGGAGGCAAACAACAGAGATATCAGCAGAACAAGGATAGGTTTTTTTTGTTTTTTCATATTAGATACATTTAAGATAGAAGATTATTTTCTTGGTGATCGTTTTTCTGCAAGTGTGCCCATCAAGGTGGCGGAGCTGCAACTGTGGACGGTGACCATCACGTAGTCGCCAATTTGCGCCTCTCCCCTTGGAAAGACGCACACCTTGTTTTGAGACGTGCGGCCAAAATAGTCGAGGTCGGAACGTTTGGATGGGCCCTCTACCAGCACCTCAAATGTTTTGCCAACGTCGCGCTGGTTGCTCTCCAGGGAGAGTCTGTTTTGCAGGGCGATGATTTCGTTCAGGCGTTGCGTTTTTACCTCTTCGGGAACATTGTCGGAGTAAGCTTCTGCAGCTTTGGTATTGGGGCGCTCTGAGTATTGAAACATAAAAGCTTGGTCAAACTTAACTAACTGCATTATAAACAGTGTGTCAGCGTGATCCTGAGGGGTTTCATCACAAAAGCCGGCAATAAAGTCGGAGGAGATGGAGCAGTCGGGGAGGATTTTGCGAATCATGTCGATTCGTTCCAGATATTTTTCACGCGTATATTTCCGGTTCATCTTGGATAGCATGGCGTTGCTCCCTGACTGCACCGGCAGGTGGATGTGGTTGCAAATGTTGGGATACATGGCCATGGTGTAGAGCACGCCGTTGCCCATATCTTTGGGGTGGGAGGTGGCAAAGCGGACGCGCAATTTGGGGTCAATAAGGGCGACAATTTCGAGCAATCGGGCAAAGTTGACATCTTCTGTCGGATGCTCGGGATCGGTCCAAAAGTAGGAGTCAACGTTTTGGCCAATCAGCGTCACCTCTTTATAGCCGTTGGCAATCAACTCCTCTACCTCTCGTTTAATGCTTTTGGGATCGCGGCTGCGCTCCCGTCCACGTACGAAAGGCACTACGCAGTAGGCGCATAAGTTGTTGCATCCACGAGCAATAGCAACAAAGGTGCTGATTCCGTTGGGGTCGGTGCGTACGGGGGAGATGTCGGCGTAGGTCTCTTCCGGATTAAACCTCACCTCCATCTGCTTGCCCCCATTTGTGACAGCTTCTAACAGCTTGGGTAATTGTCTATAGGCATCCGGACCGACCACCATATCCACAGCGGGGTGGGAGAGGATCTCCTCTTTAAGCCGTTCCGCCATACAACCCAATACCCCCACTTTGAGGGCGGGTCTCTTCTTTTTCAGTTGACGAAAGAGATCTAAACGGCCCCAAATTCGTTGTTCGGCATTGTCGCGGATCGAGCAGGTGTTGACAAAAATCACATCTGCGCCATCTATTTCACGGCAAAGCCTAAATCCGGCGTCCTGCATCACAGAGACCACCACTTCGCTGTCATTCACATTCATCTGACACCCATAAGTCTCCATGTAGAGTTGCGGCAGGTCGCCACTTTCCACAGGCCGGACGGTACGATATTTGTTGTTCACGAGAAATAAATTTGGTGACAAATATAGCATTTTTTCTACCTTTGTACGTTTAATAGATACTTTATGCCAACAAGAATTTTTCGTTTTCTCCTGCTCTGTGCAGGGTTTTTTCTGCTTACCTCCTGTCTCTCTTTTCGTGACATTGAGGTAAAGGACTTTACAATAAACAACGTCACCATGCAGGGTACAAAGATTGTGGCGGACTTTTCTGCCATGGTCAACAATCCCAACCGCACATTTGTGATTCAAAGCGCAGGGGGCGATCTTAGCCAGGGAGAACAAGCTTTTGCCCACGGGCAACTCACACAATCGCTCACCATTCCGGGCAAAACAGACCAACTCTGTTCCGGACAGTTGCAGATCACGATTCAGGACCTTCTCACAGCCCTTAGGATGGGGACCGACTATAGATCGTGGGATGTTGAATCGTTTCTCTTTTCCGGCGATGTACATGTCCGTGCTACTTGGTTCAAGAAAAAATTTTCGTACAAAAAAATGCCGATAAATCAATTAATCAATAGTTTGCAATAACAATGAAACGATATTACTTTTTATTGATTGCCCTTATCTGCTTTGCCCCGCTCTTTGCCCAGACGCCCGACTCATTGTTGTGGTCCCGTAATATTTTTGACTTGATTCAGGCAGAAGGTCCTTATGGAAACAGAGCAACGATTACCCAATCCTCATCGTTAAAACAAGCTGTTCAAAACCAGATAAACCAAAACGAATCCAAAAAGATACAAGGTTTTAGGATACGAATTTTCAGCAGCAACGCCCAGACGGCGCGGGGAGCGTCTCTGGCGGCCAAAGAGGAGTTTGAGTCACTCTTCCCTGGTACAAGGGCTTATCAAAAGTTCGAGAACATTGACTGGAGGGTAACGGTTGGAGACTTTAGAAGCAGATCAGAAGCCATGCGGTTTCATAAAGAGATTACAGCATACGCCCGGTACAGGGCTGCCGTTATTGTAAAGGAGGCGATTGAATTTCCGGAGTTGTAGGGAGCGCACCTACGTTTCATTATTCATGTTTCGCCACCAGCGGCTACGTAGTTTCATGGCCAATTGTCTGATCGGTTTGATGTGTCGGTCGATTTTTTCCGGATAAATATCGTTAATACTCACAAGGATTCCAGTCTCCTCCACACCTCCAAAGTGATCGTTGACAGCCGTGCCAAACACACGCATTGTTGGTGACAGGTTCATGTAGGAATTGATCAGGGGAGGGATATTTTCTCCCAGCGCCCTGATTTCCCTTGCCATAATCTTATAATCTTCTTTATAATCACCGGTGTTGAACAGGGTGGTGTAAAGGGGGTTGTTCTTGTCGTAATCAAGGGGATAAAGAGGAGTAACCAAAGAATCAGGGTCGGGGAAATATTTATGCAGGAAGTTTAGCAAGAGGTTACGTGCACCCAAATTAAAAGAGGTATACATGGTCACTTTGCCAAAGAAATATTTGATATGGGGGTATCGAATGATCAATGCTCCCAATCCGTCCCATAAGTTATCTAAAGCGTAGAGTCCTTTTCTTCTTAGATTGGAACTCTGATAATTGGGCTGAACAAAGGAACGCCCCAGTTCAATGGTAATGGGTAAGAAATTGTCTTTAAAGGATGTAGAAAATGTAAAAATCTCCTGAGTGCAGAACGCAGAGTCGGGCTGCCCCGTACCCACAAGATAACGATAGGCTCCCAATATTTCGCGGTCTTTAGGATCCCAGACCAATAGTTGTTTGTAAGGAGTTTCTGAAGTATCATAGTCGTCAATATCAACGGCTTCTCCCGTTCCGCCTCCGGACATACGAAACGAGATCTCTCGCAACCTGCCGATTTCGAGCATCGTGTTGGGTGCATTGTGTGCAGTTACTTCATAGACTTTGTTTCCCCCTTTGCTCGTGTGGCAGATCAGTTTTTCAAAAGAGAGCTCCTTCTCTATGAGTTTTCGGTTTACAGGTGTGATAATTGGTATCATAAGTCGATTTGGCTACGTTTGAAAAGGAAGTGAGTATACCCGGTTGCGGATTTCATCCATCCACTGTTCTGTACTCTTGTCGGGTGTAAAGGAGCTATGTGGGAGAGGCTCCCCAAAATAGATGTCAAAAGAGGCGCCTTTTTGCCTGAACATTTCGTCCGACAGGTAGAGCATCTCCAGATTAAAGGGAAAACGCAAGCGTCTGCGAATGTTGGCCAACCGGTAAAAAAAATTGGAATTTTGGCCTGAGAAAAAGACAGGCACCATGTCACGCCTGTGCTTGATCGCTTTTTGGAGCACATTCCGTCTCCATGGGAGGTCTGTAATTTTTCCCCGAATTTTACGCGAACACAAACCTGCCGGAAAATAGATAATGGGTGCATCGGAGTCATAGGTCTCGCGAATCCCCTGGGCGTACTCCCTACTTTGGCGGCCATGCTTGTTCACGGGAACAAACACATCATCAAAGAGTTTGAGGTTGAGCAAAAGATCGTTGACAATAAATTTAACATTAGGAAATTGTTCCCCGATCGCTTTGATCAACATGATACCGTCAAATCCCCCCAAAGGGTGATTGGAAACAAAGAGGTAACGCCCATCTTTAGGTATTTGTGCCAGACCGTGCACGGTAATTTTTACGTCAAAATAGCGGGATAGCGCCTGGGCCGCCTCTACACCGGGTAGATGTCCGTAGAGGCTAAGGGCGTGATTTATCTCCCTCTGATGCAAGATACGTTCTAAGTAGCGGACCACAAAACCAGGCAAAAAACGCTCTAATGCAGGGCTTTTGGTTCGGATCACCGAACGCACGTCTAACTGAGGAGCGTTACGTAGTTTTTCCACAATGAATCGTTTTATACTGCAAAGTTAACTAAAAATCGTATCTTTGCACAAGTACAAGTATAGTTCTATGCTCAAACAGAGTTTACAGCAAAAGCTTCTCCAAAAGCTGTCTCCCTTACAGATACAGACCATTAAGTTATTGGAACTTCCTGTGTTGGAGCTGGACCAACGCATTAAAAAGGAGCTGGAAGAGAACCCCGTATTAGAGGAGGGAGGAGGAGTGGAAGGTGAAGAAGGAAAAGATGCAAATGTCTCACTAAGTAACTATTACGGGGACGATTCAACCCCATCCTACCGGCTTTACTCCAACACGCAATCAAAGGAGCCTCAAAAAGAGTATCCGGGTTTTTCGGTAAAGGAGAGTTTTCAGCAATATTTAGAGGCACAGCTGGGTTATAGAAGCTTAAGTGAGCGGGATCGCGAATTGGCGCTCTTTATTATCGGGAGCTTGGACGATGATGGTTACTTGCGCCGCGATTTAGAGTCATTAACAGACGATATTGCCTTTAAAGTCGGTATTGAAACCTCTTCCAAGGAGTTGCTGCAAATATTGCATATTATTCAGGAGTTTGAACCCACTGGCGTGGGAGCCAGAAATTTACAAGAGTGTCTCGTGCTACAGTTAGAGGCAAAAGCAGATCAGCCAAAGGTAGAAGTCGCACGTCAAATCATTCAGGACTGCTTTACAGAATTTACAAAAAAACACTACGATAAAATCCGGCAACGTCTTTTTTTGTCAGAGACGCAACTAAAAGAGGCCATCGAAGAGATTATTAAACTAAATCCGCGCCCGGGAGGAAACATTGGCGACTCTTACGACGACAGAACCCAGCAGGTAGCGCCCGATTTTTATGTGGAGCTAAGAGATGGAGCGCTTCAATTGACGATGCCTCGTTTTTCTGTTCCCGAATTGCGAATCAATAAGAAATATGCAGACATCCTAATGAAATCTGCAAACCATGCCGCGCGGGACGCCAAAGAAGCGGCCGTCTTTGTAAAGCAAAAATTGGACTCCGCCAAATGGTTTATCGAAGCGATCAGGCAAAGGCAGCACACCTTACTCAACACCATGAACGCCATTATCGATTATCAGCGGGACTTCTTTATGGAGGGAGACGAGACAAAACTCCGTCCCATGGTACTTAAAATCATAGCAGAAAAAACAGGCCTTGATATTTCTACCATATCCAGGGTGGTGAATAGCAAATATGTACAGACCCATTTTGGGATCTATTCCCTTAAATACTTCTTCTCAGAGGGGATCACCAACGATCAGGGCGAAGAGGTCTCCACCCGTGAGATCAAAAATATTTTGGTAGAAAGCGTTGAAACAGAAGAAAAGGGCAAGCCCTTGACGGACGAGGAGATTGTCATGTTGTTGCTGGGAAAAGGGTATCGAGTTGCACGCCGTACAGTGGCCAAATATCGGGAACAACTCAACATTCCCATTGCAAGGTTACGAAAAGAACTATGATGTACCTTGGTTGCCCGACAAAACAAGAGGTTGATCTGTTGGTGTACAACGCGCAGGTCTACACCGTAGACAACAATTTTTCACAAGCCCAGGCATTCGCAATTAAGGAGGGGCGATTTGTTGCGGTTGGTACAACGGACTACATCCGAGCCGTGTACACTTCTGTGCATGAAATTGACATGCAGGGCGCCCCCATCTACCCGGGCTTTCACGACGCCCATTGCCACTTTGTATCTTTAGGCAAAAGTCTCTCTTGCGCAGACCTCAGGGGAGCAACCTCTTACGAGGAGGTGTTAGAGCGTGTGGTCGCCCATTACGCCGATTTTCCATCGGAGTGGGTCGTGGGTATTGGCTGGGATCAAAACTTATGGCGCGACCGGCGCTTCCCAAACAACAAAGAGCTTAATCGGTTGTATCCCCAAGCGCCTGTTGTGCTCAGGCGCGTGGACGGTCATGCTGTGGTAGCTAACGAGGAGGCGATCAAACGGGTGGGAATCAAAGTGGGCGACGCCTCTATCCTTCCGGGAGAGGCCATTGTACAAAACGGAAAGTTTACCGGACTATTTAGAGAACACACCGCCGACCGCTTTTTAGAGGCTGTTCCCGAATCATCCACAGAGGAGCTAATCGAGTACATAATGAGAGGAGCCGCTTTCTGCTATCAATCAGGACTCACATCAGTAAGCGACGCAGGCTTACCCTTGTCTGCGATTCAACTGATCGATGCCCTCCATCAATCCGGGCGTTTGAAAATGAGGGTAGACGCATGGATGAGCCCCTCAGATGAAAACTTTGAGCGATTTACCGCGCCCTACCGCACCGACCGCCTTACGGTTAGTTGCGTCAAACTCTACGTAGACGGCGCTTTAGGCTCGCGTGGCGCCTGGATGCTCGCTCCCTACAACGACGACCCCTCTACCACAGGCATTCCCGTCATCACAAAAGAACAATTTCTGACCTTATGTCAAAAAGCATACAATTCTGGTCTTCAAGTGGCCACCCACTGCATTGGAGACGCCGCCAACCGCCTTGCCTTTGAGGTGTACGGCGCCATATTAAGAGGAGAGAACGACCTGCGTTGGCGCATTGAACACGCCCAAATCATCGCGCCCCAAGATTTTGACTTTTTTAAGAAATACTCCATCATCCCCTCTGTCCAACCCACCCATGCCACTTCCGACATGTTTTGGGCAGTGGATCGGATAGGGGAGCGGATCAAGGGCGCGTACGCTTTTCAACAGCAAAAAAATCAACTGGGGTGGCTCCCCTTTGGCACCGACTTTCCTATCGAAGAAGTCAATCCCGTCTACACCTTTTTTACAGCGGTCTTTAGAAAAAATTTAGATTTTTTACCGGTGGAGGGATTTCTGA